>CAZKDA010000299.1:0-4730 GCA_964551455.1 uncultured Saprospiraceae bacterium | reverse complement strand
TTGTACCAGGGCATAAGTCTGGCGGCTATTTTTTTCACTGTTTGTTGTTTGTTATTTTTTACTAATAAAAATCCGGGAAGTATAAATGAGCGCTGAATAAACATACTCTACGCAAAAGACAATAATCTAAGTTACGGGGTCACTTCAAGTGACCCCGTAACTTGAAATACACTCTAACCCGTCCGAAGGCGAAAGCTACGCCCGCCCCCAGACACCACGTGTCGGGGCAGTCGGGCGGGCCTGCCCGACTGTTTGTGCAACGGGCGGGCGGGAGCGGGCGGGTTAGAATATTAAAAAAAAATGTCGAATATTTTTGTTTGCCAACTTACCATGTTTTGTACTTTGGCTGTTTTCCCCAAAACTATCCGGTTTGATGTTTAAAAGTAGTAATTTTAAGCCTTCGGTAGCTATCGCAAAATCGCTGCATGGTGTCCAATGAATAATAAACCAGCCAATCATAAAATCATTTTCGGGTTGAAAGTCAGGCAGTTGAGGCATGAAAAAAATATGTCTTTCGACGATCTTAAAAAGCTGACCGGCATTTCCGTTTCATACCTCAATGAGATCGAAAAGGGGAAAAAATATCCCAGCGACGATAAGATCCATGCCCTTGCCAAAGCGCTGGAGACGAGTTTTAATGAATTGACTTCACACGAACTGACTGACAGCCTTGCTCCCCTGGGTGAGTTACTGGATTCCAATTTTCTCAATGAACTGCCCCTCGAATTGTTTGGTATAGAACTGTCGAAAGTGGTGGAGATTATCGCAGGCGCACCAGCCAGAGTGGGAGCTTTTATTTCCACACTGGTTGAAATTGCGCGAAATTATTCCCTGATCGAAGAGAATTTTTATCTCGGAGCCATGCGATCATATCAGGAGTTGCATTACAATTATTTTGAAGATATTGAAATGGCGGTGTTGGATTTTTCTGAAAAATATAGATTACCAAAAGATCAGCCTCCCGGTGTTGATTTGCTGGAAAAAATTCTCAAAAAGCATTACCGTTATGGAATCGTAGAAAACGGGCTGAAAGATTTTCCGGAACTACAAAACCTGCCTTCGGTTTTTGTTCCCAAAAGCAAAAAGTTGTTGCTCAATGGCCAATTGAGTGAAGTAGAGAAAAAATTTCAGTTGGGAAAAGAACTGGGCTATAAAGTATTGAAACTAAATAGCCGTGAAAGCAACGCTTCATTTCTGCGGGTTGATTCTTTTGACGAGGCACTCAGCCATTTTAAAGCAGAGTATTTTTCAACGGCTTTGCTCATCAATCCCGATGCTTTTGTAAAAGACACAAAAGTATTTTTTACAAACCAACATTGGAATGGCAAAGCATTTTTGGATATAATGCACAAATACAAAGCTACACCGGAAATGTTTTTCCAAAGGCTGACCAACATCCTCCCTCGTTTTTTTGGTTTGCAAAAAATGTTCTTTCTCCGGGTCAACCACAACCTCAACTCCAGCTTGTTTGAAATCGAAAAAGAATTGCACCTCCACCACCAGCACCATCCGCACAGCAACGGCCTCCACGAGCATTATTGCCGGCGCTGGTTATCGGTTTCTTTGCTGAATGATCTTCATGCGCTGCAAACCGAAGGGAAATATACCGGAACTATCGTCGGAGCACAGCGATGTCATTATGTTGGCACTGACGATGAGTACCTCTGCATCACCGTCGCCAAAGCCGCTGCGCATACTTCAAGCCAGCAGTTTAGTGTCACCATCGGTTTGTTGTTTACGGAGGAGTTGAGGGCTGTCGTCGGGTTTTGCAACGATCCTTCGATAACCACGCGCGAAGTCAACAAAACCTGTGAACGCTGCGCCATCCCTGATTGTGCCGAACGCGCCGCTCCTGCCACCGTTATTGAAAAACGGCAGCAACGGAAAGCCATTCGCGATTCGTTGAAAAAAATAATGGAGGAATGATCCGGTCTTTATCGCTTCACCACAGGCGCTTCCAGCAATTTAAAGAACTGATCCATTTTCGGTGTGATCACGATCTCCGTCCGGCGGTTGAGGCTCCTTCCGGACGAAGTTTCATTGCCAGCTTTCGGGATGTATTCCGAACGACCCGCAGCAGTCATCCGCTCCGGCGAAACGTAATGTTCGTTTTCCAGCACACGGACGATAGAAGTTGCCCTTTTTACGCTCAAATCCCAGTTGTCAGCCAGGCAGGAGTTGGCGATCGGCACATTATCGGTATGTCCTTCAACAATGATCTGCAAATCTTTGTGGTCGTTTAAAACCAGAGCGATCTTGCCCAACACTTCCTCTGCCGCAGCGCTGATCTTCGAGCTTCCCGATTGGAAAAGCAGCTTGTCGGAAATCGAAACATGCACCATGCCGCCTCTGACTTCAACCTGGACATCTTCGTCGTTGATGTCGAGCAGCGAGCGTTTCAAGTTCATCACCAAAGCCAGGTTCAATGAATCTTTTGAGTGGATCTTTGTCGTCAGATCCTGGATAAAATCATATTGCTGGGAAAGCGATTCCAAAGATTGCTGGATGCTCTCTGCGCCCGCCCTGCTCACGATGGATAAGTCGGCCATCCTGTCGAGCAGGCTGCCGTTGGTCCTTTGGAGGTAATCGATCTGTTGCTGGAGTTGAACGACTTCGTGCTCTTTCAACATCAGATCATTCTCAAGCTTTTTGATCTTGCTTTTGTTACAGGAGCTAAAAAAGATCAATATAAAAACGAGGATTGGAATTGCAGGATTTTTCATTGTAATTCAATTTAGTAGTTGGTTAAGAATAAGGTAGTTCAGGTGTTGTGGTGTTGTGGTGTTATGGTATTATGGTGTTATGGTATTATGGTATTGTGGTGTTGTGGTGTTATGGTATTCGCGAGTTCATCGTCCCGTTTTTTCGAGAAAAAGCGGGATACGATGTGGTATTGTGGTATCCGGTATCTTATTTCTTATTTCTGAAATCTTTCTTAACGAGTTTTCAAAACATCGCCAAGTTCATTGGGGAATTGGCTGCCGTTATCGTTTTTTTAACAATATGGCTTTAAACTCCCCTCAAGGTATAAATATTATTACGCAGGCAGGAAATCTTTGTGGCAGATCAAGTCCAAAATCTTTTGAAAGCCTTGTGAAACATAACGTTTCGAAGTCTTTGGGAAAATGACTATTGCGTGATGGTGATGGAGCCGGTTTCAACAATATTACTTTCATTCCCGGCGCGATCGGTCAGGGAAATTGAAAAAGTAGTGGTTTCCGATTCATTGGCATCATCCAGCAGGATCGAGTTGGCCAGCACAATGGTCAATTCTCCCTGGATCGCGAGGTTGCTTCCTTCCGGAGTTCTCGGAGAGAGATGGTAATGAAAAACCAGCAGATCAGGGTCGCGGTTATCGATGAGTGTGATGGACGGAATATCCGGATCGGCGTTGCCCAGGTCGCCATTGCCATCGAGATATTTGATGGTAAAAGCAATCGAATCGACATACTGACGCACCGTAGTTGGCGTAACATTCAGCAGTTCAATTTCCGGGACATCGCCGACGGGGGGATTTTTGTCATTTTCTTCTGTTTTGATCTCTTCTTTTGTACATGCAGCCAGCAAGGCTATTCCGAAAAATATCAAAGCTATTCTGAACATATTATTCATCGATTTTTAAATTTAATACTTTGGCAATTTTTTTCACGCAAAGGCGCCAAGATCGCAAAGCGCTGAAAATATCGATTTATTTTTAATCTCATTGAATGACAAATGCAAAATAAGTCAGCATAAAAGGTTGCGATTCCGATTTCGGGATCTCCGTTGGAAACGCATGATCCGAATCCTGAACATACGTCCGGATATACACCACATCGCCAGTTGTGAACCCATGATCCGCAGGATTGAAAGTAACATTTTGGAAATAAGGAACCGGAAATCCAAGCGGCTGGCTGAAAGCCGAATTGATGAAATTTGGGACGAACGGAACCGCCAGATCAAGTTCCACCGCACCGCTGAAATCAAAAGGATTGGTTGACAGCTTCATTTTATTGTAGCTCAGGCTGTTTCCAAAAACGGTGTCTCTGTTTTCATTCACATCAAGGTATAAAAACCAAAGCTCCAGTTCCTGACCGGCGGGAGCCAGGAAGGGATTAAAATCAAAACTTCCCCGAATGGTGTCCACCCTGAAATCATCGTTTTCGGGCAGATAAGCCACCAATCCGTAACAGGTTGGCTGTGCGCTGGTCTGCATGGGCTGGTTGCCATAAATATCGCGGGCACCGTCTTCGATCCAGTTTTTGATCAGTTCGATAGAACGAGCCGGAAGTTGGTTCCCGCTTGAAGGCATGCGTTCAAAATTCGGTGGGTTGTGCTCTGTGATCCTTCGGTAAAGCATCGACTGGGACGGTTCGCCGGGCGTTACGCGATAGGGAACCGGGTTGGTTGGAAAATTCTTTTTGACACCATGCATCACCAGCGTACTGTACGCGCTTTGCACCGTCCGGTAATCCGGCTCGAAAGTACCGTCGTGACAGTTGGGTTGGTTGCAGGAAGATGATAGAATGTACAAGTGGATTCCCAAAAAAGAGTTGGAATCGACAGGGGTATGCGGCACCATGGTTTCGTCATAATCGATGGTATCGAAAGGGTTGAATGGCGGAGTTGGCAGATCGAGGGTCGATTCTTTATAATTATCTCCGCAGGAATATATCAGGGCGATCAAACCAAAGATCAGGATCAGGTATTTTTTCATTTTTTTGAAGGCTTTATTTTTATACAAAAGCTTC
>CAZKDA010000298.1:0-4733 GCA_964551455.1 uncultured Saprospiraceae bacterium | reverse complement strand
CAACCGAGCGACAATCTTGACATTTTCAGGGCATTTGCGATATACATCCAAAGAACACTTGTAAACGGATTTTGTTATGAAACCCTTTCACAAAAATATTCTCTAAATAATGGTGGATATTCTGGTCAAAAAATGAGCTTCAAAAGAAAAAAATGCGAATTTATAAATTGCAAATGAGACGGGAAAATTTATTGTTTTAAAAGTACCGGTTTAACTTTAAAACCCGCTTTTTTCAAAAGCCGGAGTACGCCTTTCTCTCCACCGAGATGTCCGGCGCCAATGGCGGCAAAGAGGCTTTGTTCGGCTGCCATGTCGGCGATGCGCCTGGCCATGATCGCGTTGCGGTCGTAGATCAAAACTTTCCGTAAACCCTTTGCATTTTTTTTGGTTGCCTGATATAATTTCTGGATATCGCCGGTTTCGTAATCCTTGGTCATTTTCTGCAATTGTTTGCGGAACCGCTTGAAATTTTTGGCCATCCAGTTCAGCGATTTGATCTGAAAATCCAGGGGAATTTTTTCTAAAATATTCAACTGCTCTTCAAAATTTTCGATGCCGAGCGTGATCTTTCCATGTTGGGAAGCAAACTGGTAAAGCGCCGCATCGAGCGCCAGGGGCATATCTTCCGAAAATATTTTTTCGGTGATGATATTCGAGATGAGCAATGGCCTGCTGTTATTAAAATTTTCCAACGGAACGCCGATCTTTTTTCTAAATAACTTATCGATCCGCGCAAAGGCTTTTGGCTTCAGAATGCTGTCGAGCGTTTGTCCTTCCGGCAGGTTCAAAGCTCCGGCATCGAACAGGTGCTCGGCTTCTTCGAGGTTAAGTTCGGCAGCGAAAGCATCGCATTCGAGAATCTTCTGTTCTGTCAGTTCTTTGTATTTGAAAGCCCTTTGATCTCTCACGTGCATCGTGCCAAAAACGTAACTGGGATTGGGTTGTTTTTTGGTTTCAATTTTCCAGAGGAGCGTTTTTTTCTTTTTTTTCATCAGTTCTTTTACAGCCTAAAACGATACCGCCGCCGATTCAGCATCAGGCAGCGGTATGCTTTATGATATTCATTATGAAAACCAATCCTATTCGTAATTATAAGGTAGCAACTTTGAATCTTTCACGGTAGAAAGGGTCATCAAAGTTTTGAGGCGCTCGATCTCTTCGATCTGTGTCAAAGTTTTGAACAACAGTTTTTCGTAGCTGGGAATGTCTGTACACACTACTTTGATGAGAAAATCAGCTTCGCCGGTGATGATGTAACACTCGGTGATCTCTTCGATCATTTTGATCTTTTCCAGGAAGTTATTCAGGGCATTCTCCTTTTGCCAGGCCAGCGAAACCAAAGCAAATGTTTTCACACTAAGACCGATGGTTTGCGGATTGACTTTGGCGTGATAACTTTCAATGATCCCGGATTGCTCCAGTTTTTTAACCCTTTCGAGCGTTGGTGCGGGAGACAGACCAATTTTTTTGGATAGATCGAGGTTTGTGATCTTGCTGTTTTCCTGAAGGATTTTCAGAATTTTCAAATCGATTTTATCGAGCTTTTCTGTCATTAGGGGTGATGTTTGAATTTTGAAAACAATTGAATACTGTTTTAATAAGCCGCAAATATATCCACAAAAAAATTATTTGCAAAGAAAATGGCAATTTACCTATGTTAATTTTATATTAAATGGTATTTCCAAAAGAATCTGCAATATAATTTTGAGTTTTGCAAAATAAAACAGAAAGCGGCAAACCGGAACAAGCCCGGTTTGCCGCTTTTGACAAATGGAACATCGTAGGTAGTTATGGGAAAATTCCCAGGGCGAGATAATCGCTGCTTACTTTGTTTAACGCATTGATAAACGCTGCACTCCGCAAATCATTCACGCCTTTTTTCTTTTTGTAAACCTCTCTGATCTGGTGATAGCTATTGATCATGGTTTCTTCGAGGCCGGAACGCACGAGGTCGATCTCGTCGGCGCCTCTGGTGAGCAGGGTTTTTTCTTTGATGTTGATGCTTCTTCCGATCTCGCGTTCCATCATGCTCACGAGGTTTTTGTAGGTATTCTGGTTGAATCGCTTTTCCATACGCCCAAACCGCATGTGCGACAGATTTTTTAACCATTCAAAATAAGAAACCGTCACACCGCCGGCATTGATATACATGTCGGGGATTACCATGATGCCATTTTTCAGGAGGATTTCTTCGGCATCGGAAGTGACGGGGCCGTTGGCTGCTTCGGCGATGATCTTCGCTTTTACTTTAGCAGCATTGTCGAGGGTGATCTGGTTTTCCAAAGCCGCCGGAACGAGGATATCCACTTCTATTTCCAGTACATCTTTTCTTGATTTCAGCGTTTTGGTTCCCGGAAAACCGAGGATAGAACCGGTTTCTTTTCTGAATTTGTAAAGCTGCCGGATGTCGATCCCGTTTTTGTTGTAAATGGCGCCTTCGTATTCGGCAACGCATATAACTTTGACGCCGCCTTCTTCTTGTGAGATCGAGCCGGTATAATAACCGACATTTCCCAAGCCCTGAATGGCCATCGTTTTTCCTTCGATGCCAGGCTCCAGTCCGATTTTTTTCATATCCTCTCTGATGCTCATCGCTTCTCTCAAAGCATAAAACACTCCACGGCCAGTGGCTTCGGTGCGTCCCTGGATACCGCTTTGATTCACGGGTTTTCCGGTGACGCAGCCTGCGGCGTCAATCTCTCCGCCTTTAAATGTAGCATAAGTATCGAGTATCCAGGCCATTTCGCGCGAGCCGGTTCCGTAATCCGGAGCAGGTACGTCGATGCCGGGGCCAATGAAGTTTTTGCGGATCAGCTCGGTGGTGTAACGCCTTGTAATTTTCTGGAGCTGGGCAGTGGTGTAATTTCGCGGTGAAATTTTCACTCCGCCTTTGGCGCCTCCAAAGGGCACATCCACGAGGGCGCATTTATATGTCATCAGGCTGGCAAGCGCCATGACCTCTTCCTGGTTGACTTTGGAACTGTAGCGAATACCGCCTTTCGTTGGCAAACGGTGATGGCTGTGCTGGACGCGGTAGGCTTCGATCACTTGATATTCGTTGCCGATCTTCACAGGAAATTGCATTTTATAGACTGAATTACAAACCCTGATCTGTTCTAAAAGACCTTTTGGCAACCCGGTGTGTATTGCGGCTTTATCAAAGTTTTTGTTGACACTTTCTAAAAATCCGCCATTTCCATTATTTTTCATTTATTATTTATTATTTATTTGTTTCTCCAATTTGGTTAGCTTCCGATCGAGATAAATAAGAAAAATTACAATGCCTAAAAAGATTGCGATGATAACAGCTACCACGACGTAGATTTTTCCGATTGCGCGAAAAAAATCCTGATTTTCAGTCTGCGAATACATCGTATTGCAAAGAAATAAAAGGGAAAATAACAGGATAATTTTAGCTTTTTTCATCTTTTCAAAATTGCGAGCAAAACTCGTTTAATTTTTTAATTAAAGCAAATTTTTTAAATAATGATGCTGAATAATCCAAGTGATTTTTGTCAATTGTCTTTCGGTGCAATATCTGCCTTAAAAACCTTGAGATTTGAGATTGTCAATCCATCAGTTTATACCTCAGCCGCAGGATACGAAAGAGTATCTGCGAAATCCAGACTCCCATCAGCGTCCAGCCGATAATCGCCGGGTAAAAGATCATACGCATGGTGTTGTCGAGGTCTTCGCCCCCCATTGCCGGATTGCCCCCGCTGCCGGGATGCAGGCTGTCAGTCATCCTCGGAATGACAAACAGCAAGGGAATAAGCGCTGCAAAAGCAAAGATATTGTAAACCGCAGCTATCCTCGCACGCTTGTCGAAATCATCAAAGCTGCTCCGCAACACAAAATACGCCAGGTAGATCAGGATCGCGATGGCGGCCATGTTCATTTTCACTTCTTCCCAGGTCCAATAGGTTCCCCAGGTATCCTTTGCCCAGATAGAGCCGGTGACGATCCCCAGTATGCCAAAGAGTGTTCCGACCATTGTAAACGCCACAGCTTTCTGGTCGTCCTCATGCTGAAAATAGGTCAAAAAACGAACACTAAACACAACCGAAGCAACCAGCAAAATAATCATGGCAAACCACAGGCAAACATGGAAATATGTATTCCGGATGGTTTCGTAAAGGATACCCCTGAACGGAAAACTGATGCCCGGCTTGCTGTTGAGATCGGTTACGGGAGAGTAAAGCCATGCTACCTTGGAACCGGCAACGGCTGTGTTTTGCTTGATGGTCAGTTTGGATGGAAGCACCATAGCGCCATCGTGATCATTGTCGAGAATAAGCGAAGCCTCCGTAACGGTTGCTGCTTTGGGAAAAGCCGACGGGAGTACAAAAGTTAAACGGGCTTTAGTATCGCTTTCAATTTCCACTTTTGCAGCCTGAAAAGAATAATCAGCATCCAGCCTGATCCATGCCCTCATCTCCCCGGTTGATTTTGTAAAGTAAGTATTGTAACCGGTTACATCGATCGTAGCCTCCTGCCCAACTTCCAGATTGGAAGGAGAAATATGAAGAATTCCAGGATTTAAAGGGATCAGTAATCCGGCAGTATAAGTGTAGATCAAGATGATCACTCCGAGCGCTTTCCACCAGTTTTTTTTCATTTTATTTGTTGATACTTCCATTCGTCAGCACAAGTTTGCGAATTTGTTAATGTGGTAATTTGGTATTATGGTATTCCCGACCTATCGGTCGGGATCTTCGCTACGCTGCGATATG
>CAZKDA010000297.1:0-4752 GCA_964551455.1 uncultured Saprospiraceae bacterium | reverse complement strand
TATAGGTGTAATTATCAGGCCCGACATCGACTTCAATTTGCAATACATCGTTTTTACAAATCGTAGTATCTGCCGTCATGGTCAAAACAGGCACGGGGTAAGGCCGCACATCGACAGTGATCGAAAAAGTATCGGAACAACCTATCGCATTGTTTATTACAAAATAATAGGTGGTGGTATCAATTGGATTGGCCACCGGATTCAAACAGCCGGTACAACTCAAGGTCGGATCATCCAGCCATTGATAGGTCAGGCCATTAGGGTCGGAAACAATTTGAGCGGAAAGTTGGGCATTTTCGCCCATGCAGATATTATCGGCTCCGGAAAGCGTAGCAGCTGGCATCGGTTGCACTTCAATCGTAGCCGTAAGGGTATCCGTACATCCGATTTCCGTAAAAACGACAAACTCCACAGTTTGATCTCCAATTTGATTGAAAGTATGAACCGGGTTTTGCTCGTCGGAAGTTGCTCCGCCTCCGAAGTTCCATTGCCAGCCGTCGATTGTGCTCGTGTTTACGGTGGAAAGATCGGTGAATGATACAGGATACGGCGCACAACCTATATCTCCTGATAATGAAAAATCAGCCACTGGACTTTCTCCAACTTTGATATGATCCGGCTTCAACAAAGTATCCCGGCAAAAGCTGTTTCCGGCAATGAGCATGACATCGAAAAGCCCGGCATCGGTGTAACTCACAGAGGGTTCGAAGTTGTAAGAACTTGCGGGGTTTCCGTTTTCAAAATGCCATTCCAGATAATTGATCGGGATGGTGGAATTGGTCAGGTTTAAAAAAGTAGTTGTGGATTCGCCGGTGCATATTATCGAATCGGTGGCGATAAAATTGAGGTCTAACAATTCCAAATAAATGGTATCGGGAGACTCAAATGCCCGGATACAGTTCGCATCGTCGATCAAAACGAGTTGCGGGACAAATTTGCCAGGGTCATTGTATTCATACCAGATCGAATCGTGGGTTACATTCATTGTGGAATCGAGCACCCCGTTTCCATAATCCCAAATAAAAGTGTAAGGATCCATCGCATATCCGACAAAGGTTACGGTTACCGGAACGCAGGAGCTGTCGATGTCGAAGCTAAAGCTACCCACCGGCCCGCCGATGTTGATGTAATTGGGGATCGTCAATGTATCATGACAAAACGAATTGGCGGACGCCACGAGGGTTACATCATAGCTGCCTGGCTCTGAGTAAATATGCGACGGATTTTCAGTCGTTGAGGTACCTCCGTTATCGCCAAAGTTCCAGTGAAAATTATTGGCATGTTGCGAAGTGTTTGTAAAATTCACAATTAGCGGCGGACAAGTCGCATCAGTGGTATCTGCCGTGAAAGCGGCCACCGGATCGGCGATCAGGATATAATCCGTTTTACACAAAGTGCTATCACAACCGTATTTATCCGTTGCGGTAAGGCAAACCGAATAGGTACCTTCATTGGCATAAAAATGCGATGGCGAAGCCTGTGTTGATGAGTTTCCGTCGCCGAAATCCCAAAGGTAAGTCATTCCGCTTCCAACAGACTGGTTGTTGAAAGTGACAGCATGTTGCGTACAGCTATATGTCTGAGCGCCGAAAGCCGGATGCGGATAAGTGACTTCCACGGCGTTATTGACCGTGATGGATTCACTGCAACCCCAGTCGTTGGTGACCGTGAGCGTTACAGGAAAATTGCCGATCGGTTCAAAAGTAAAACCTGGATTTTGAACATTTGATGAGCCCAGCCCCGCAAAATTCCAGGTCCAGGAATTCAAATTTCCAAATACCGTCGTGGAATTATCGACAAAGTCCACCGTTAAAGGCTGGCAACCGCCCGTTGGGTAATTTCCAAAATCAGGTATGATCCCATTTACGTATATAGGGTCTGTATTCAACAGCGTATCCATACAGCCATTTATATCCGTGATCACCAACTGGATGCCCGAATGAACCCCCGTGTTGTAATAAATGACCGAAGGCTCTGCAATATGCGGATTGGAAATATTACCTCCCGAGGCAGACCATGAATATTGCGCCGCAAACTCTGAATTGTCGGAAATCGTTACCGTAAAAGGTTCGCATCCGCTAAGATTGGACAATGAAAAATTTGCTACCGGATCCGTAATTATAATCGTGGTTGCATGGTCGTCGTGACAATTGTGCGTGGTATTATAAACTTGTTGGGTGATGGTATAAATCCCGGTTGACGGATAGGTAAACACAGGGTTTTCTTCTGTCGATTGATCGGTATCCGTTCCCGGAACGCCAAAATCCCAATGGATGGAATCGGAGCCAATAGATTGATCCAGCAACTGGATTTGATACGGCGTTGCACAATCCCTGATGATCTTAAACCTTGCTTTTGCAGGTCTGATGTTGATGAATTCAGTTTGTGTAAAAGAATTTTCACATCCATGATGCCATGCCGTCAGGGTTACATCGTAAGGACCTGGATTGGTGTAATCGTGTACGGGATCTCTGAGCACGGAAGTATTCCCGTCGCCAAATTCCCATAAAAAATCATTGGCGAAAGGGCTTACCTGTTCAAAAAACATGATCTGCGATTCCACGCAGTTTTCTGTGGGCGTTGCATCGAAATTTATTTCCGGAGGGATTCCTACTCCTATTATTTCATCAAAAGTAGTTGTATCCACACAACCGATCTCGTTGGTCACGATCAGGGTTACAGAATAAATCCCCGTATCCGGTAAAGAAAACGAAGGGTGTTGGTCTGAATAAGTATATAAAATGGTTGGAGGTGTTGAATAAGAATCATAAACCTGCCATTCCCAGTTGGTGACCGGTACAATGGAGCTTGAAATATCGTTGAGCTGCACATCGAGCGGAGCACAACCTTCCGTCAGCCCTCCGGGAGTATTTGCATGTAAAGGCTGGATGCCGATCTGTGCGCTGCTGATCGTATTGGTGCAGCCATTGGCATTGGTCACGGTCAGCGATACATTGAAAAATCCAAAGGAATTGTAAACATGCGTCGGGCTTTGGAGGGTGCTGGTGTTTCCATCACCAAAATTCCAAAGCCAACTGACTGCATCATCGGAGATGCCTGTAAATAATACTGTGTGAGGGATTTCACAACCCAGGGGGTTGTTGTTTGTATAATCGACATCCGGCAATGCAAACACTTCGATACACGCTTCGGAGGTCATCTCGGACATACAGCCATTGACATACCTGGTCAGGGTTACGAAATAGCATCCCGGTTCGGTATAAACGTGTGTGGGGTTGCTGGCCGTAGATGTCGCCCCATCTCCAAAATCCCAAACCCTGCTATCTGCCGGATCGGCTGAAATATCTGTAAAAGTTACCGACAGGTCTTCACAACCGCTTTCTTTATTATAAGTAAAATTGATAGGATGGCCAATATTGATATAATCGTTCAGGATCAGGGTATCGCGGCAACCGCTTGCCGTGTTGTGCCCAATGACTGTTACGGTGTAAGCCCCTTGCTGGTTGTAAACTATCGGAGGTGGAAATGTGCCTGTGAAAGTAGTACCATTTCCAAAATCCCAGAAAAAATTCATGTTCGTTAAAT
The DNA here is from genome assembly GCA_964551455.1 of uncultured Saprospiraceae bacterium. Classification (GTDB taxonomy): domain Bacteria; phylum Bacteroidota; class Bacteroidia; order Chitinophagales; family Saprospiraceae; genus JAHDHW01. The sequence goes on along the minus strand of CAZKDA010000297.1, from coordinate 1,206 downwards.
CTCCCAGGTTATCGAAATTCACGGTCAACGGAGCGGTACACGAAAAGGTCTGATCCGCAGAAATGTTAACTACCGGATCATTCGCCACCTGGATGTAATTGTTTTTGGTAATGGTATTCGAACAGCCGTTGTCATCCTTCACAGTCAGTGAGACGGTATAGTTTTGCGGCATGGTGTAAGTGCTGGAAATTTCAGGCAGCGAACCATTGTCGATGATCACACCGGTAGAACCGCCCAGCCCCCAGGTCCATTGCGTTATATTGCCATCGATGGATACGGATTGATCCTCAAAAACCACTTCCAGGGGGCTGCAACCCTGTGCGGGTATCGCTTCAAAATCCGGCGACGGAAGATGGAAAACTGTGATGTAATTTTGTTTGCACTCCGTATCCGAATTCCCGCCGGAATCCGTGGCAGTCAAACAGATCGTATAACTACCGGGCGAACCGAAAATCCTGCCCGGATTCTGGCTGCTCGACGGAACGCCGCCCAGGTTCCACGACCAGGAGACGATATTCCCAGCCGATGAGTTGGATTGATCGGTGAAGGATACCTGAACGGATCCACACCCGGAAGTTACATTTGAAGTGAAATTGGCATTGACTTGTGCCTTTGAAAGGTTCCATGCCCCAAGGCATGAAATTACCAGGAATAATTTTTTCATAATGCTTCTAAAGTTGCGCTGATTCTTTAATTATACCTGGTAGTGTGCCAAAAGTGGTGCCGAAAGCAAAACAATCGCGTTCCAAACAGATGCAACGAAATTAGCGTTTCAACCCACTAGATTTCAATAGTTTAGTTGTCAAAAACCCTTTATTTTCGGCTTATCAGTCGTCACATATTTTAATAAAAATAATATTAGGAGTTAAAAAGATGACAGCTAGCTGTTTTAACGCCTTAAAAAATCCAGGCATTTACAATTCCACTGAAGTTTTGATTTGCGTCCTGCCATTCGGGTCCCGATAGTTAATCGGGATGGCTTTAAATCGTTTCCCAAAAATTCCCACAAATTACCCTTATCTTTAACACGTAAGCAGCAAAACCCGGCTATTCAAAACAAATCAACTCAACTCCATGAAAACAAAAAACTCGCCCCGCACTTAGCGGAACGAGTCTTTTTCAAAGATTGGAAATAACTTGTAAATAAATTTATTCGAGTGTGCTACAAAAAAGTGGCAAGGTGGTAAAAAAATGGAGTTCAAATTG
>CAZKDA010000296.1:0-4776 GCA_964551455.1 uncultured Saprospiraceae bacterium | reverse complement strand
ATGTCGTAAATTTCATCAGGCATGTCTTCATTATAATAGTCAAGGCTGAGATTTATATTCTGAATACTGATAAATGGAGCACACTGGCTTTTTGAAAGGACAGGCATAAAAAGCAGAAGAGCCACAATTAAAAAGACTTTTGAGAAAGCAGTTTTGGCAGGCATGGGAGATCGGTTTTGGGAAATAATTATTGGGTATAAAAATACGACACAAATACCGATTCGCAAAACAAAGCACGTTTTTTTGATTATGATGGAGGGGGTGATGGTATCAGGTGTCAGGTGTCAGGTGTCAGATTCACAGCAAGCTAACAACTTTCCAACTCAGCAACTTCCCATCCTTACGACTCAACAAATCCGCAAATTAGCAAATCCGCAATCTTACAAAACCATTATAAAGCCGTATTTTTGCAACCTGAAAAATAAATTATGGCTAACGGTACTGAGAAAAACGATTTGAAAGATGCCCCTCAAAAGGTAAAACTGACCCGCGAAACCCTTCGCGAAGCGATGCAGATATTTGAATTTGTAAGGCCATATCGCTGGAGTTTGTTCCTGGGTTTGATCCTGCTTTTTGTATCCAGCCTTGTATTTATGCTCTTTCCCTATCTGATGGGACAAATGGTGGATATCGCGCAGGGTGCCTCCGACCTCGATCTTTCGCTGGGCGCTATGGGCTGGGTGTTGGTCATTGTGTTGGTAGCTCAGGGGGTAGTGTCCTACACGAGGGTCATTTTGTTTGCAAAAGTAAGCGAAAAAGGCATTGCCGACATTCGCAAAGCGCTGTATGAGAAGCTCGTTTCCTTGCCGGTGATATTTTTTGAAAAGAGCAGGGTTGGCGAATTGGTCAGCCGTCTCACTGCCGATGTGGAACAGCTGTACAACGCCATTTCAGTCACCCTGGCAGAATTTTTAAGACAGATCATTATCCTCGTCGCAGGTATAACGTTGCTGGCGCTGACCACACCGAAGCTGGCGCTGATCATGCTGAGCAGCTTTCCCGTGATCGTCATCGGTGCGATCTTTTTCGGAAGATTCATCCGCAGGCTTTCCAAAGAACGACAAAACCAACTCGCCGATACCAACATCATTCTCAACGAAAGCATGCAATCCATCAATGCCGTCAAAGCCTTTACCAATGAATGGTTTGAAATCGCCCGCTATAAAAAATCGGTGAGTGAAATGGTGAAAATATCGCTCCGGTATGCTCATGGCCGTGCCATCTTTGCGGTTTTTATCGTGACGATCCTTTTCGGGGCTTTGTTTTTTATCGTGTGGCAGGCAGCCATTATGGTTCAAAACAACCAGATCACCGCAGGCGAATTGATCTCATTCGTGGCTTATACGGCGATCCTTGGCGGCGCTATTGCGGGATTGGGCAACTTTTATACACAACTCTTAGGTGCGATCGGCGCAACCGAAAGGGTCAGGGAAATATTGAATACCAAAAGCGAGATCGACATTGCAAACAAGCCCCCGGAAAACAACCTGCGTTTTCGTGGAAATATCGAATACCACAACGTTCAATTCTCTTACCCAACCCGGCAGGATATTGTGGTATTGAATGGTTTGAATTTCAGCATTAAATCCGGGGAAAAGGTAGCGCTGGTAGGGCCTAGTGGCGCCGGGAAATCTACCATTGTTCAGTTACTATTGCAATTTTACAAACCGGACAACGGTGATATTTTGCTGGATGGAAAAAGTATTTACGATTACAATATTTCCGAATACCGGCAGAATTTTGCTATCGTTCCACAGGAGGTATTGCTCTTTGGCGGAACGATCAGGGAAAATATCCTTTACGGAAACCCGGACGCCAGTGAAGCGGAGATCATCGAAGCGGCAAAGCAATCCAACTCCTGGGAATTCATTTCATCTTTCCCCGAAGGCCTCGAAACCATCGTCGGAGAACGAGGAATCAAATTGTCAGGCGGGCAACGGCAACGGATCGCAATTGCCAGGGCGATCCTGCGCAATCCTTCAGTGTTGTTGCTGGATGAAGCTACTTCGTCACTCGATGCCGAATCAGAAAAAGTCGTTCAGGATGCCCTCAACAACCTCATGGAAGGACGTACTTCGATCATCATCGCCCACCGACTTGCAACCATTCGCAATGTGGATTGTATTTTTGTGATCGATAAAGGTAAGATCATTGAACAGGGAAATCATGAAGCGCTTTCAGCCATAGAAAATGGCGCCTACAGCAGCCTGGCGAAATTGCAGTTTGAATTGTCGTGAAATAGTTTTCGGTGTCAGGTACCCGGTACAAGGTGTTCCGACTAACGCTTCAGTGTCACACGCAAATCAGCACATTAGCAAACTTATGCCTGCCCGACTGTCGGGCGGGCGGGCTGAGTTTATCGAAGCATCAGCAAATTAGCACATTAGCACATTAGCACATTAGCACATTAGCACATTAGCACATTAGCAAATCAACAATAATGAAATTCTTACCCTACGGCGGAGGAAACCGCATAAAACTCGATACGGCAGGTTACCTGAGGGTAGCTGCCGCAGCGATAGTCCTGATGGGAATGATCGTCCTTTATGTTTTCGAAATAAAGCACTTTGACCGCGTGATGAACACCTGGCTATTGATAACTTATGCCTTGGTTTTCGGCGTGTTGGCAGGTGTAGCGCTTGGCAGGCGGTTGAGCCGCGATGTAACCGAAGAATTTGAAAAAATGAGGATATACGTGATAATGATCGCGCTGTGTATTGTATTTTTACCGCTGCTGGTCAACCTCGCCAACCGACTCCTTGATTTTAGAACACCGGAAATCAAAACCGTTTCCCTGGAAAGTGTAGAGCCTTATATTTCGGAAAGATTCGGCGTTTTGAAAGGTGAAGAAGTAAAAACCGCCGGTTACAAAATCGTCTTTGTGATGGATAAGGAAGTGATCCAGATCAAATCCAAAACCAACCCGTTTGAAGGATACCAGCCCGGCGACAGCGCAGAGGTTTTACTCCACCGCGGTTTGCTGGGGATAAAATATGTCCGATTGAAGAATGAGTAGATGAGAGATCAGATGCAAGATGCAAGATGCAAGATTTCAGAAACCGGAAACCTGATACCTGATACCAAAATACCACATCGGAGCGAAGCGTAGATCCCGATGAAATCGGGAACACCAAAATACCACAACACCAATACACTTTTTTTCAGCAAATTAAACCTCCATTGAATTCTTCCATGCCGGAAATCAAGTCCAATCAATCCTTACAGCGGTTCAACACTTTCGGAGTAGATGTCAAGGCAAAGGCCTTTGTAACTATCGAAAATGTCCTGGAACTTACTGATGTTTTAAAACAAAACAAGCTACCTGTATTCATCCTCGGTGAAGGAAGCAACATTTTACTCACCAAAGACCTAAACAAGCTCGTCATTAAAAACAATATTTCTGGGAAAACCATCACAGAAGAAACCGAAGATCATGCTATCGTCAGGTTCGGCGCAGGAGAAAACTGGCATTGCTCAGTACTTTGGAGTTTGCAAAAAGGACTTTGCGGACTGGAAAACCTGAGCCTGATCCCGGGGCTGACCGGAGCTGCTCCCATTCAAAATATCGGCGCTTACGGCGTAGAATTGAAAGATATTTTTGAAAAGCTCGAAGCGGTAAATCTGGCTACCGGAAAACTTACCGTTTTTCACCAAGAAGATTGTGCTTTCGGTTATCGCGACAGCGTTTTTAAAAACCGGCTAAAAAACCAATTCTGCATCACGGCGGTGTATCTCCGGCTTTCCAAAATCCCGAAGATCAACATCGCTTACGGCGATATAAAAAATACCCTTCAAGAAATGGGCATCTCTGACCCTACCCCCAGCGATGTGAGCAATGCCGTCATCAGGATCAGGACTTCCAAGCTCCCCGACCCTAAGGTTTTGCCTAATAGTGGCAGCTTTTTTAAAAATCCCGAGATCGACCGGAAAGCTTTTGAACAGCTCCAAAAACGTTTCCCTGACATCGTTTTTTATAGCCTGCCTAACGAAAAAGTAAAAATCCCCGCCGGCTGGCTGATCGAGCAATGCGGCTGGAAAGGAAAACGCATCGGCCATGTCGGTTGCCATGCAAAACAGGCCTTGGTGCTGGTCAACTATGGCGGCGCCTCCGGCCATGAATTGCTGGAACATGCCGAAAGAGTAGCCACTTCTGTGAAAGAAAAATTTGGGATTGCGCTTGTGCCGGAGGTGAATGTCTTTTGATGTTGGAGATGGTTGGGGATAGTCACGCTGATAGCGCGACGGGGATGATTGGGGATGGTTTCGACTTCGTCGAAAAGCGATTGATTCTGTTAAATCTCGGCTTCGTTATCCCAGGCCTATGACAATAAGCTCCGATTAGGTGTTTTAACACACAACGCATAGCCCCTAACTCCTGTTCACCGTTTACTGTTCACCGTTTACTGTTCACCGTTTACTGTTCACCGTTTACTGTTTACCGTTTACTGTTCACCCTCCCCTACTATCCCCGTCACGCCCTGGCGTGACTATTCACTAATCCCCCAAATTCAGTTGTCCTGGATTTTGGCATCTTTGCGATCCTGGCGTAAGACTTTGTTACGGCTTTTGAGGGGCATATAGCGGTAAGGCCTTTTTTCGAAATCGGAGAGGAGCGATTCCAGTTGCGTGCTGGTATTGAGCAGGTTGAAGTAGAGGGAATCATTGGTGACGAGTTGGCCGAGCGTACCTTCGCCTTGTTGAATTCCGTCCATGAGGCTGGCCATATTATCCAGGGCGATTTTGGCAGTACCCAGGGTTTTTTTCAGTTCCACCATG
>CAZKDA010000295.1:0-4855 GCA_964551455.1 uncultured Saprospiraceae bacterium | reverse complement strand
GAGCGAATCCCGCTTTTTCGAGAAAAAGCGGGACGATGAAATCGGGAATACCACAATACCACATTACCACATTACCACATCGGAGCGAAGCGTAGATCCCGATGAAATCGGGATTACCACATCACCACATCACCACATCATCACTTCACCTTTCAGCGTAGCACTGGTAGCTTCATTTACCAAAACATTCACATAATCTCCTGGTTTGTAACCTTCCTTTTTGGGGAAAATAATCATCTTGTTCTGGCTGTTCCTTCCTTTGAAATCGTATTCCGATTTTTTGGAATCTCCCTCGATCAGGACTTTGAACACCTTTCCAATGTCTTTTTGATTATGGTTGTAAGAAACCTGGTTTTGAAGGCGAATGATCTCCGAGAGCCTTCGTTTTTTCACTTCTTCAGGAATGTCATCCTGGTATTTTCTCGCGGCCAGCGTGCCGGGACGTTCCGAATAATAAAACATGTACGACATGCTGTAATTGGCAAATTCGATGATCTGCAAAGAATCCTGGTGCTCTTCTTCCGTTTCGGTGCAAAAACCCGTAATAATATCCGATGAAATTGCGCAGTCGGGCATGACTTCGTAAATCCTGTTGACCTTGTTTTTGTACCATTCGATGTCATAAGTCCGGTTCATCAGGTTCAGTATCCGGCTGTTACCCGACTGGACGGGTAAGTGGATATACTTGCAGATGTTTTCGTATTTTTTCATTGTGAAAAGCACATCGTCGGTAATATCTTTTGGATGCGAAGTGGAAAAGCGAACCCTGAGATCGGGGTGGATCAAAGCCACTTTTTCCAGGAGTTCCGCAAAGGTGACCACTTTATCAGTTTCCGGGTTTGTCCACTTGTATGAATCCACGTTTTGCCCCAACAGCGTCACTTCCCGGAAACCCCTTTCGTAAAGATCGGTCGCTTCGGCAAGGATACTGAAGGTATTGCGGCTGCGCTCGCGCCCCCTGGTAAATGGCACCACGCAAAAGGAACACATATTATCGCAGCCTCTCATGATGGAAATAAACGCAGTGACCCCATCGGAATTGAGCCGGAGCGGGCTGATGTCCGCATAAGTTTCTTCGCGGCTGAGGATGACGTTGATCCCTTTTTCGCCATCAGAGGCATTGGCCGCGAGTTTGGGCAGGTCGCGGTAAGCATCCGGCCCAACGACGATATCCACCAGCTTTTCCTCGTCCAGCAATTTGGCTTTTAACCTTTCAGCCATACAACCCAGCACACCAACGAGGGCGCCTGGATTGGCGATTTTTATTTTATTAAAATCACGCAACCGTCGCCGGATGGTTTCTTCGGCTTTTTCGCGGATCGAGCAGGTATTGATCAAAATGAGGTCGGACTCTTCGAGGTTGCGGGTGGGGCTGAAACCTACGTTATGCAGAATAGAAGCAACGATCTCGCTATCGCTGAAATTCATCTGGCATCCATAACTTTCGATGTAGAATTTCTTCCCGTTTTCATTGCCGGTCATTTGTTCGGCATAGAAAACATCTCCCTGTTTTGAAGCATCTATGTGTTTATTTCCAATTCCTTCCATTGCCGCAATATTATCGTGCATTTTTTAATATCGAAATATAAATCGTGGTTGAAAAAACAAGATTTTAAAACTTAGATTGATTGCGGTTGCAAAGGTAAGTTTTTTGCCGCATTTGTGTGACATTCTGTCAGATGAAAAGGAAAAAGGCGTTAATGGGATAATGGGATAATGGGGTAATTAGTTGAATTAGTTGATTGGGTTATTAAGTTATTGAGTTATTGAGTTATTGATTATTAGGTTATTAGTCGATTTTCCAACTTTCCAACTTTCCAACTTTCCAACTCAACAACTCAACAACTCAACAACTCAACAAATTAGCAAATCAGCACATTAACAAATTAGCACATCACCTAAAACTTCAGATCAGCCCGCAGCGTGACGTTGGTTGGCGCTTCCAGTAAACCAGGCCGAACGGTATATTCTTCATTGAAAATATTTCTGGCGATAAGGGACACCTTGATATTTTTATTGACCTGGTAAGCCACTCGGGCGTCGAAAGTTTTATACCCGTCGTTGTCCTCCATTCGTTGTTCTTTAAGTCCTCTGATTACAAGCAATTCAAAGATACGGTCAACGGCTTCCACATGGCTATTGTAAAACATAGCAATGCCTATTGAAAATTTTTGGATTCTGGTTTCAATGTCAAATTTAAAAGAGTGGCGGCTGCGGTATTTTAGAATATTGAAATCAGCAGTAGAATTAATAGAATCTCTAAAAGTGAATTCCTGGAATTTTGGATCAATGAAGGTATAACCCGCCAACAATGAAGTGGTTGTGATCCCAAGCTTTCCTTCACCTGCGACAGCGATTTCATACCCCTTGATGTCCGTATCTCCGATGTTTTGAGATTGAAAACCAGTAATTTCAGGCGATATTGCAAATTCCATCATATCAATATATTGCGACCAAAAAATGGCAGCATCAATGTAGGCATTCCAATTTTTTATTGAAAATCCCTGTTTGATCGCAAACTCGGCAGTCCATCCTGTTTCAGATTGCAAATCCGGGTTTGGAATGATATTAATTCCACCGGCAACCGTATGAATAAATTTTTCAGCAATAGTCGGAAAGCGATAACCCTGTCCGTAAGATGCCCGAACGAAAGTTGACTTCCCAAAACGGTAACTCAGGCCTGCTCTGAAAACGGGTTTACCTTCCCTGGATTTTCCTTCCGGAATTGTATCACCGTTGACGATGGATGGGCTGGTGATGGTGTTTTGTTCATACCTTCCTCCCAATGAAATATTCAGGCGGTTCCAAAACATTTTTTCAAGTTGTATATAACCGGCGAGGTTTGTGGTATGATAAGAAGTATCGCCGTAAAGTTCTGCTTTGACGCTGGAATAAATCCCCACTATCCCGGCTGTGGCCACGAGGTCGAGCTTATCGAATTTATGTTGAAACTGGTATTCGCCATAAGCCAGCCTCGAGGAATTGGATTGGTCTTCATTGTTTTCGTTATCGATGTAGTGATACCGCGTGATCAATTTATGCTGGTTGTTGTATTTGTCATAAAATGTGATGAATGGATCAATAGTAAACCGAAGGCGATCCGTGTGGGTAAAAGTATTTGGAGCGCCGAGAAGCGCCTCCGGCCCCCAGTCTTTCCAGTAAAAATAGCTTTGGGATTCGCCCTTGTTAAAATTGCTGTTGAAACCAACGGATAATTTGTCGGTGATCCGGTATCGCGTTCCGACAGTAATTCTCCCGTAACGGCTGAAATTGTCTTCCCTGAAACCATCCTCGTAAAGGCCGTAACCACTGAGCACCAGATCCAATTTATTGATCTTCTGGCGATGCGAAACACTCAAACCAGCTTCAAAGGGTTGTTTTTCATACCAGATTTTTTCTTTGTCTTTGGGATCGAGATACGAAGTATAAAAGGTTGAAATATGCGTTTCAGGTTGTCCTTTGGCGTAAGCTGTCCGGACATTGATGATGCCGTTGAGCGCGGAAGAACCGTACAAGGCAGAGGCCGCGCCCTTGACGACTTCGATCTGGTTTGTGTTTTCCACGGCAATATCAACCCAGTTGGGAAAACCGGCGTCGGCCTGCATAGCCGGAATGTCATCAACCAAAAGCAAAACCCTGCTTCCCGCGCCATAAGACCAGCCGGAACCGCCGCGGATATTAGCCTGTCCGTCGATTATATTGACGCCGGGAACCTTTTCCAGCACCTGGTCGATCGAGGTGGTATTGACCGCTTCGATCAGCCGCGGTTTGATCACATCCATCGAGACCGTCACTTCACCTAGGGGTTTTTCGTATTTCCCGCTGGTTACGGTTGCGGTTTGCAGCAGGGTGGTTTTTACCGAAAGCTGAAAATTTAAAACAACGGTTTCGTCACTGGCTACAGTGAATTTTATTGTCATATCTTCATAACCTACATAACTTGCCCGTGCAGCGTGTTCACCAGCCTCAAGGCTTATTTCGTACCCCCCTTCGTAATCCGTTACTGCACCGGAGCCGTTGATGGATACCGCAGCGCCGATGAGCGGTTCGCCGGTTTCAGCATCCGAAATTGTGCCTTTGAGCAGTCCGTTCTGAGAAAATAAAAAAGTTGGGATAAGAAATATCGCATTGAAAATCAATGACCTGGTAGAGAAATGATCCATGCAGATGAAGGGTTTTAAAGTATTTTAAAAAATGGTTTCGGAAGGCGCTCTGCAAGATAGTGGGGTGAAAACGATTGGCAAAAATAGGTTATTATAAATTAAAAATTAAAAAAAAATTTAAAGCGGTAGCAATACAAAAGAAACGACCTGCGTTTGTCTGTCGCTGGATTCGCAATACGGATTTTTATTTCTTCACTTTATTATAAAATCACTAAATTGCGCCGGAATTACTAACACTTTAAATGAAAAAACTTTAATTATGAAGCAGTACTTACTCCTTATTCTCATTTCCTTTTTTACCATAAATATCAGCGCACAACACTGCATACCTGACGAAACTTATCGCGATTCGGCTGCCGGTGTTTATCCGAGACCTTATCATCCAGTTAATAGCCCCGATGGCGGGATCACCGAAAGCGCCTGTATCAATGCGGGTTATGAATTTGTGCTTACATTCAAAATACCGCCTTTCATTCAGATACCGCCTTTCCCTGTTGAATTTCAAATTGATTCTATTGTAATTGAAGAAACCGGAGCGGTCGGAGGTTTGCCCGTTGGATTGACCTATGCCTGCAATCCACCCGATTGTGTTTTTGTTCCCGAAGATACGCTTGCCTGTATGGTTATCAGAGGAACCGCCACTAACGTAAACTCTCCTGGCGTTTACCCGCTGTCTATTTCCACGATTGTTT
>CAZKDA010000294.1:1624-4914 GCA_964551455.1 uncultured Saprospiraceae bacterium | reverse complement strand
GTCAGGACTGATCCGCCAGTAATAAACCGTGCTGTCCACCATATTGATATTAGGTTGCCACTTTATTACACCACCTGTTTGGATGATTTGAGTGCTGGCTTTTAGAGGGCTGTTGAATAGTGCTGTGGTATCGATTTCAATGATGTATTTTTTTTCAGGAGCCAGCCCATCCGAAGTGGAAGCCTTCAACATGATACCAGGTTCATTGACAATTGCAAATTCTGTCGGATAGACAGGCCGTGCACTATTATCAAAAATGTACAATGGTACACCCGGACTTCCGTTTCCACCAATTAGTTCGTTGTTAAATTCGGCTTCAGAAGGAGATTCTTCCACATCATCATTTACGTCAACGGTTACGTAAAAGCGATTTAAACCGGCAGATACTTTTCCAAAAGAGGGAATTTTGTAACTTAACTTTTCTTCAAAAGGCGGAGTCATAATTTCATTCCTGATCAGTGTAAGCCGGTCTCCATTTGGCAATTCCTGTTCAAGTTCAATAGTAATCGTGTCTTCAAAGTTAATACCCAAGTTAAGTACTGAAAAATTCATCGTAAAACTATCCATTTGGGCGGTTATGACATCCGGTTCAAATGAAACTGAGGCTGGATCGACAACATAATCAGGTCCCGGGCTTGGATTTAGCCGGAGCGCCGGATCGCCGTGCAAAGTAAACTGATGAACCAAGGTTTTGATACCTACATTGGTCGAGTAGTCGAAATTACGGATCGTTTCCTGCAACAGTTTACCGATACCGGTTCCGTAGTGTTCTTCCGAACCAGCGAGATCATAATATTTGTCTGCAAATGAACGCAACGAAGAAATATAACCCTGTCCTAATGATGCACCAAAAGCAACTGCACATTTGTCTTGCAAAAATACAAACCGCTCGCTTACGCCATTGCCGTTGGTGTGGATATTACCTGAATAACAGCCCAGCGAAAGCATCAGGGGATATTTTCCATAGTTATTATATTTATCGGGATTGTCGATATTGAAATCAAATGTTCCAACAGCCGAATGCCCGAAAAATGTAATGATCGAAACACCGTTGTTTATGGTTTTAAAAATATCATCAGCTTCGGCAATTTGTATCGGGTCAGCGCTATTTTTTTTAAAAGTTTTTACACTAGCTCCAAATTTGTTGTTTATGATGGTTTTTCCCATGTTTTCCAGATGGTTCTCAATGATGGATTGCTCGTTTGGTCCGCCGCCGCTGAGATGTAGTACTCTTTTCATCCATAGCTTATCTTCGATCGTCTGCGGATTATTAATATTGGCTTCGTGGGTTTTTACTTTTTCCAGGTAGGTTTTGATCTCCTCCGGAACCGAAGCAGCTATCCTGCTGACTGGAATTACAGGTATGCTCGTATTGATGCCGGCAAATAACAAGTTGTCAGAACCCGGTCGCCCGAACGTAGGGACAAAAAAAGTCTGGTTCGCATCAGCATTTAACTGCGCTGGTGTGCGCACGTTTTGGTATTCACGGCCCTTACCGATGATGAAAACGTATTCCGGATTGTTCCATTCTTTTTTGATAAAATGACCGAAGTTGCGAAATGACAAAGGATGGCGGCCAATGCCGTAAGCAAACTGGTCGTAAAGCTGCTGAACTTCAACTACGACGACATCGAAACCCCTGCCCTGTATCGAGCTTCGGTAGTCGGCGTATTCCTGAACCCGGTTGTTCCCATTGCCGTCGTTGAATAGTTTTTTGTTGGAAATGATGATATAATTGGCGTCCATTTCCGCATAGTTCACAAAGCTTACAGGTTGCAAACTAACTTGATCGGCGCCAGTGTTGTCATTGACCAGAAACAGTGTTCTCTCCTGAGAAGATCCTGGGAGTTTTACTTTTACGAGGTCTCCGTCGAGTTGGGTAACGATCCGTATCCCGTTGGTGATGTCGTACAAAACCGGGTTGGCGCCTCCTGAGTTGAAGTTCTCAATTTCCAGGTACAACGGAAAGTTGCCGGGCTGAATTTTAAACTGGAAGCCCGTCTGGTTATTGAAATTGAAAGCGCGGGGATAAGTCAATATTACATTGGCTACCGCGTGTTTATCGTTCGCATCGTAATTTCCTTTTATCAACACCTTGTCGCTGCCGTTGAGCAATGAAGTGAGTACGCCCGAATTGTATTGCTTGAGCGTCCAGCCGTTGGGCTGATCGAACAGTATCTGGCTGCCATTGAGGCTAATGCTGAGATCATGGCTTCCAACGCTGGTTGCCAGCCTGACCCGTAGATTACTTTCATTCACGGAAGTATAAATATGGTCGGCAGGCACACTTACTTCAAGGGAAGTTGTAAATCCATTGGCAAAGCCTTCGCCTGTTTCATAAGTGGAATAAAATATACCGGTAGTGATCGCCTCTTTGATGCCCGTAGAAGTTAAAACCGCCTTTTTTTCATACAAAAAATATTCCTCCTTTGGCGGCAGATTGTTGAGGTCGTTTTGAACAATGGAAAAGCGATTCGTTTGTTGTGATGGAGTCGTCCAGGTCAGAAAATAAACCGAGGTATCTGAAAACATACTGTACTCCGGGTTGAGCAGTTCTTCCTGCGGATTGGAAAACAAATACTCATCCAAAGCCGAGCGGTTCTTTTCACCATAAAATTCTATATAATCGTTTGCCCCGAAGATAGTGCTGGTGCTGACATAAACCGGCTTTTCTTCTCCCTTATGAAACAACTGGAATCGATTGCCCTGTATGTCGTTGACGTCAATCCCGGCGCTTTCCATCGCGCTGCGGGAAATGCGGTACATTCCATCTTTGGCCACCAAAATCTTGTAATAGGACTGATCGTGGTTGATCCACTCGTTGCCATAAAGCGTATCCGTGCCATTCCACATTTGAGCTTGTGAAACTGCAACAGACATGAAGATCAACAAAATGAAGGTGAAAAATTTTTCCATGGGAGGTTCCTGGCTTTAGTGATTAGTTTTTATAATTTGTAAACTGTTTGAAAGTCAAAGTAGTAATTCGGAAAAAGACTGTTTCAATGACATAAAAATATCAAAAATTAAACCGAATTGTATAGTAAAACCGGAAAAATCAGGCAAATGGTCTTTGTGCATACGGTTTCGGAACAGAAAGGATTTGCCGCCTGAAAGGTAATGGAACGCCGGGTGAAAAAAACAGTTTTACAGTTGCAGCACAAATTTAGTGTTTTACAGGCAATGTTGCTTAATTTAGTTGTTAGTGGTCAGTGGTTAGTGGTTAGTGATGTGAATAGTAAACAGAAAACGGTGAACAGAAAACGGTGAACAGAAAACGGTAAACAGAAAAC
>CAZKDA010000294.1:0-1524 GCA_964551455.1 uncultured Saprospiraceae bacterium | reverse complement strand
AACAGAAAACGGTGAACAGAAAACGGTGAACAGAAAACGGTAAACAGAAAACGGTGAACCAAATTAGCAAATTAGCAAATTAGCAAATTAGCAAAATGCCAACTATAGTGAAAAGTTACCGATACTGAGTTTAAAAGCTTTGGGGTTTTAATCCGCTCTCCTTAAATTTTCCAAGATGACTTCAGCCAGCCCTGCTTCCGATGGCGTATTGGCTATTTCAAAGGCTTTGATACCCGATTTCAGCAGAAAGTTTGCAGTGGGTTGCCCAATGACAAACAGCTTCTGGCCGGCCTGGAGTTTTTGGAACTCCAAATAAACACGCGCATTCATCGGACTTGTAAAAACAACGAAATCGCTGTATGGAATTTCGACTTTTTCTTTAGGAATGTTTTCATAAACTATCAGGTCAATTGCTGTAATTGTTTCGCCAAGGAATTGTTGGACAGACCGCCGGGAATTCACCGCGCGTGGAAAAAGTACGGATTGCCCTTTTGCTATTTTTAAAAAAGAAAGTGTCGTTGATTCCGGATCGCCGGTTCCGGTGAAATCAGGAGTTTTGTGAAACGAAGCTAATACCCTGGCAGTTTCAGCGCCGATGGCCGCCCATTTAACATTTTTCGGGATTTGCGTTGCTCCCTGAAAAAAGAACTTCACGCCGTTTTTGCTATAAAAAAATATCCAGTCGGTTTTGGGAATTTCATCAAACGGGACTGCGGAAAACTCCAGAAGTGATGCTCCCGATACCTTCAAACCGGCCTGTTCCAGCTTTTTTTTGAAAATGCTATCTGTCGTAAGGTGGCGAGTAATAAAAACCGTTTTCATGGAATTTCAATTGGCAAAAGTCGTCGTAATATTCAATCGAGCACGTCGATGGCTTCGATATCGATGAGCCTGAAAAAACAATTGGCAGCGGCTTGTACATCGGCCTCGGCATTGTGTGCATCGGCAAAACGGGCGCCGAACAGCTTTTGGTGCAGTTCATTGAGTGTCGGCCATTTGAAGCGGCCACCGGTTCCGGGAATTTTACAATAATAAGTGGCTTCCTGCATGAGGCAATAACGCTCGGCACTGAAAAGCCGGTGTTCGATGCTTTTCCGCATAAACTCAGCGCCGGCGACCTTTTCGGCAAAATTCAGGTTGTGCGCGATGATGTATTCTGCACCATCAATGGCTTTTGAAAATTCCTGCAAAACCGTTTTCAGTTCCACGCCTTCCTCCAGGGCTTTTTCGGTGCTTATCTTGTGGATGTGCTCGGCTTCGTAAGGAATTTCCCAACCTTCCGGCCTGATGATAAAACTCCGTGCATCCGTACACACCCGGTTTTCATCATAAGCCTGCCAGGCGATCTGTACCATTCGTGGCCAGTTGAAGGTATCTGAAGCAGGTGCGTTCCAGTTTTTGGGCATTCCGGCGGTTTCGACATCGAAAAATAAAAATGTATTCATCAGGAGGCTATAGGTTATGGGCTATGTCAGCTATTCTCGGTATTAGTAAAAAACAAATATGACCTATTCAAGGAGTGGG
>CAZKDA010000293.1:0-4917 GCA_964551455.1 uncultured Saprospiraceae bacterium | reverse complement strand
GAAAAAGCGGGACGATGAAATCGGGAACACCAACTTGTGCGGAACTTGTCGAAGCAAACACCACAACTTTTGACTAATTACTAAAAGGACTGGCTTATGAAAATGATCGTTGCAATTTTGATTTTAGGATGCTGGCAGCAGGCGCTTGCCCAAAATGATTTCCTCAAGGAATATATCGTCAAGTGGCAAAATGGCGCTCAATACACCATTGACCTGGCCAAATCGATGCCGGAACACAAATATGACTTCAAGCCCAACGACGATGTAAGGAATTTCCGGGAACAACTCGAACACATCGTTAATAACATGATCTGGCTGAGCGAAAGCTACCTGACGCAAGAAAAATTCGGAGTCGATCTGAAACGCAAAAACCTGAGCAAAGCCGAAATGTTACAACTCCTGAGCGATGCCACCGGGTTTGCGCACGAAGCCGTAAAAAACCTCGATGACAGGGAGTTGGATGTGGTGGTGGAGTTCTTTGCCGGCCCGATGACCAAACGGCAGATCCTGATGCTGATGAGTGACCACATGACGCACCACCGCGGCCAGATCATTGTTTATGTGCGGATGAACGGCATAAAACCACCGAGATACCGCGGCTGGTAAACGATTCCGGCAAATGAGTTATAGATAAGCCACTAATTCACGAATTGAAAACGAATTTGTGCCCCACAAGAATGTCTCGACCATGAAATCAATGATTCTCCTGATGTTCGTCTTTTTTACTGTGGCCAGCCTCAATGCGCAAGGTTATAAAAACGACCTCCTTGCCGGGATCGCGTTTGTTCATTATCCCAGTCCTAATGCTTCGGCATTGTCATTTTATGGAGAGTTCAGCAGACCCTTCCTCCCGAACACCATCATCGGGATCAGCGCCGTGGCATCCTTGCCGACGGAATATGAAACCTCGCTTGAAAAACGCGAACTGTCCGCCTATCACTTTTCCATGAACCTGTATTTCAGCGCAGTGGACACCCGGCAACAGTCCTTTAAAATCGGGGCGGGCTTCGCCGGCGGGAGCTTCAAAACGGACTGGGAAGTGACCGGCTCCGGCCTGAAGGGTACCGACAACCCCTTTCAGCCCGGGTTTGTGGCGCTGCTGGAATATAGTCTGATCTTTGACAGAAGATTTATTTTAGGGGCAGTTGCCAGGGGGTACATTTACGGCGATGAGTACAGCGTCCTCTTTGGCGGGATACATGCAGGATACCGTTTTTAACCTTTTGCATTTTAAATTGTTTTGGAAAATATGATTTTGAAAAAATACATCTTTTGGTTTTTTGCAATCCCGGTTTTTGCAATGGCTTGCAATGAACCGCCGGTCAATCGCCCAACGATTTATGAAACTTTCGAAGACATGGAATGGCTTTTCAACCAGCAAAATGATACGACTTACGTCATCAATTTCTGGGCGACCTGGTGCAAACCCTGTGTGGAAGAAATGCCGTATTTCCTGGAGTTGCACAATACCTATCGCGGCGAAAAAGTTAAACTGATACTGTTGAGCCTCGATTTTAAAAAACAAATTGAAAATAAACTGATCCCTTTTATCGAAAAGCACAAGCTGGAACCGAAAGTGATGGTTTTAACAGATCCGGATACCAACAAGTGGATACCGAAAGTCGATGAAGAATGGTCAGGCTCGATACCTGCAACCCTGATTTACAATAAAAACCGAAGAGCGTTTTACGAACAATCTTTCGACAGTTTTGAAGAATTAAATTCAATTTTGAAATCAAACCTTTAAGGAAGACATCAGACGTCAGAGAATAGACTTTAGATGATAGAACTTGATTGTACGGGCGAATTGCAATTCGCCCCAACGCACCATATTTTTACACTTTTCTAAATACCTGAACACATGAAAAAACAATTCTTTTGGCTTGCCTGCTTTGCCCTGATCGCAATCGTTTTTGCATCAACTGCTTTTATAACGATCAATAAATTTGACACCAAAGCCGCTGACTCCATTGTCGCTGAAACCCTCACGGGAGGTTACCAGATCGGCGATGTCGCTACGGATTTCAGTTTGAAGAATGTCGATGAAACTTTGGTTTCCATGGCAGATTATCCCGATGCCAAAGGTTACATTGTGATCTTCTCCTGCAACAGTTGTCCTTACGTGGTGATGTACGAAGACCGTATGATCGAATTGCACAATAAATTCGCTCCCCAAGGCTATCCCGTGATCGCCATCAATCCCAATGATCCGGACATCAAACCCGAAGATAGTTTCGCCAATATGCAAGTGAGAGCGCGGGAAAAGAATTTTCCGTTTCCCTACGTTTTTGATGAAAAACAGGAAATATTCCCGCAATACGGTGCCACCAGAACTCCGCACGTTTTTCTGCTGAATAAAGAAAGAGTGGTGGAGTACATCGGCGCTATCGACAACAATGCGCAGGATGCTTCGTCTGTCACGGAGAAATACGTGGAAAATGCCATCGCTGCCTTGGAAGCCGGCGACAAGCCCGACCCGACGACTACCAAAGCCATCGGTTGTTCGATAAAATTTAAAAAATAAGTTTATTGCTTTTCCCATTCGACGGGTGGTCTTTCAACTTCTGGAAAGATCACCCGTTGTTGTTTAGACAACTTCGATTGTGCAACCATTCAATCATCCAAAAAGAAGTACATCGAATGTTGAATATCCTCGAAACGATATAATTTATTGATCTTTTCTCAAAGCTCCAGCATTTTCAATATCCCGGACACCTTTGCCACCTCTTCCCTGTCCGTCAGGAAATAACCGTCGTCGAGATTTTCGACTGCATGTATCCGGCCTGGGTGTTTCATCCTTTTTTTTGCGGAAAGGTGAAACTCTTTTGCGCCGGTTTTTGCGAAGACGGCTTCAATATTCGCTGAAGTGATCCCTCCGCCGGGCATGATGATGATGCGGTTTTTGGCGGTTTCGATGAGCTGCCGGATCAGGTCGCTCCCTTCAAGGGCAGAAGATTTTTGCCCGGAAGTCAATATCCGCTGAATACCCATCCCGACGATCTGTTCAAGCGCTTCAAAGGGATCGGCAACAAAATCAAATGCACGATGGAAGGTCACCTGCATCGGTTGTGCCAGGTCAGCCATGCGGGCAGTATTTTCAACATCGATTTGGTCGTCGGTGGTCAACAGCCCAATGACTACACCATCGACGCCATGTTCTTTACAAAAAAGAATATCTCGCTGCATCACCTCCAGTTCGATGTCCGAATACATAAAATCCCCGCTCCGGGGCCGGATCAAAACGAACACATCAGTCCCCGAAGGTTTGAGCTTTTCGACAGCAAGGCGAATGGCTGCAGCGCTGGGAGTGGTACCGCCGTGTTCCAGGTCATAGCACAACTCTACCCTGTCGGCGCCTCCTTTCTGGGCTTCGTGGGCTGATACAAAAGAGTTGGCACAAACTTCTACTCGCATTCCATCAGTATTCCGTTAAAAAATCGCAACTATTCAGCAAGGTAATTTTAAAACCCGGAAAGCAAAATTTTGTATCCTTCTAATCTCAGTGAGAGATAAAGAGTTGTCCTGCTGAACTTGTAACGCCAACGGCGATATCCCGCTGATTTCGCAGATCAACGCAGATATTTCGGATCAGTGAGAAATAAAAAATTGCCCTGCTAACTCAAAAAATGCGTCAACCTTCTGCTTCGCTGTCATTTTTAGCCGAAAGCTGAATATTACAAAAAATCAATATCCTTTTCCTGACCGAATCTACTAATTTTCATAACTTTCCGCTTAAATTTTAAAACTATCACCAAAAATCAAAACCGAGATATGAGAATCCTAATGATCGCATTCGTCGCAGGAATTTTAATCGCAGGATGTGCAAAAGAAGAAAAGACCAACCTCGTTCCGCTAGACCTGCTGGCCTACGATGTCCCGTTGACGATCATGGCTCCCGATAGTGCCGTGGTCAAAAAAGAAGACTGGGACGTCATGCAGATTGTCACCGTAAAAAAAGGTAAAGATTACGACCTCCAGATCCAATCGTCGGAAGCCACCTCAACCAATGCTGCCACCATCAAGGAACAAAAGCTCATCGATGTGAAGAATGAAAAATACTTTTCGAAGATCGTTGAGGAGGATGATTTTGGTTTTGTGTTTGAAACCCAGCCGGATGAAAAAACCAATTATTACGGGTTTCTTTTTGTCATTGTCAAAGGTGATAAGGAATATATCATTCAAAACGGGCTGGCCGGAACCTATACCCTGGAGCAGGCGCAAAGCATGTACAATGCTGTAAAACCCAAAGAAAAGTAGAGACCAGCGTATTCAAAATACAAAGGCTCTTCCAGTAAATTTACCGGAAGAGCCTTTGTATTTTTTGGGTTTTGAGTGTGGAATTTAAAATTCCTTTTTGCGACTAAGCCTCGTGGACTATTTCATAACTGAACAATCCGAGGATAATTAACAGAATAAATAGAATGATCATGGGGGTGTGGGAGTTTTAAACGTTATTAAAAAACGGCTTTAACGAAAATAATACGCTTTTTAAGATAAAATGGTTTCAAACCAACTGCCGGTTCTGCATGATTTTGTAAATTAAAAGACATTCAATTCTAAAATCCGTTTGTTACAAAAATCCGGTAATTCTATTCCCTCCAAGCAATATATGTTCCAAGTGAAAAAACGACCGCCTGCGCTAAAGTTACAATGCAGGCAGTCGTATATTTTATTGTGCAGGATTAAAAAATCAATAAGAATTTTTGTCCAAAGTATCATTCAAAAGATTAAATCGACATTTTGATTTAAATTAAAAAAAAGCCACTAATTCACGAATGAAAAACGAATTTGTGTCCCTTTAGTTATAATACGGATGACTATAAAACTTTTACCGAAATTCAGTTTTTTGCCCAAAAACAAGGAGTGTGTCGAACCAATTTTTTAATCGTTACAAAACTAAAATAGCCCGTTCCAGCT
>CAZKDA010000292.1:0-4920 GCA_964551455.1 uncultured Saprospiraceae bacterium | reverse complement strand
GAAGCCAATGGGGAAATTTCCCACAAACGTACAGCCATGTCGGCCTGATCAATGCAGCGTTTACCATTTCGCGAAAGCTGGATAAACCGATTTATTTTGAATAATTCAAAAGTCCCGCGGATCGCGCAGATTTACGCAGAATTGCAAAGAAAGAGAAAAAATATTCAAAAATTTCTGTGGCATTCTGTGTTTTCTGTGAGCATTTTATATTTTTCAAGGAGATGAAAAGAATGTAAAATTTTACATTTCGGGTCGTATCACTATATTGCTGAATAGTTTCTTGCAAACAACAAAACAGGTTCAATGAAATATTTTATGATCGGAGCGATGGGGAGCGGAAAAACCTATTCCGGCGAACGAATTGCCCGCGAGCTAAATATCCCCTTTTATGACCTCGACGAATACATCGAGGAAAAAGAAAACTGCAGCATCCGCGAAATATTCGAAACTAAGGGTGAAGATTATTTCCGACAAGTCGAACGCAAATGCCTTCGGGATTTCGGGATCATCGGCGATGCTGTAATCGCCTGCGGAGGCGGCACGCCTTGCTTTTTCGACAATATGGACTGGATGAATGAAGCGGGCATCACCATTTATCTGGAGGCACCCGTTGAACTGCTTGTCGAAAGACTGTCGGCCAAACCTTCCAGGCGCCCACTCGTCGCAGGAAAATCGAAACCCGAACTCGAAGTTTTTTTAAAACAAATGCTGGATGAACGTGCCGTCTTTTATCAAAAAGCTGGCATTGTATGCCGGCAGCAGGAAGCGACTGAGGATGTGATCGGAGAAATTTTATCCCTCATCAGCGAGCTTTAGAAAAAAGAAAAAACCAGTTGATTGGTAGTCAACTGGTTTTTTCAGGCAGCTTTTAGTCGTTGAGTTGAAGACTATTGCTGCTGTGAAAGATCCACCACAAAGCCTTCCATTTTTTTGTTCTTTTTCAATTCGGTTTTATAAACCTCAGCTGATTGGCGGTCGGGGAATGGCCCCAGTATCAGTTTGTAAACCGGCTGGTCATCTTTTCCTTTTTCGACGCTCATGAGGATGTTGTCAAACCATTTTTCCTGCAATTCCGCAATATGTTTCATGGCGTTTTCATATTGCGTCATGGAAGCGACCTGAACGCCAAAACCGCTTTTGGCAGGGCGGACAAGCTCGACTTTGTACAGATCGTAGGGTTTGTAATCCGAGCCTTTTACTTTCGTGGAAGCGCCTTCAACAGCCACCGTTTTGGGAGCCGGGGTCTTGTTGGTATCAACCTTCAGATCGGAGGCTGATTTCTTAGTTGTTTTTTTGCTGTCTTGTTCGATCGTCCCGACGATAGCAGGCGTTTCCGGCAAACCTCCTGATTTTTCAGAAAACTCGGCCGGTATCGCCTCAGTTTCAGATTTTTTGGTAGAACTGGTTTTCAAGCTGGAAAGGTCAGGCGGATTGTTTGGAGTGGGTGTTGTAACACTGGAAACCGGTTGTTCGGGTTGTGTTTCGTTCACCACTTCTATTTTCACTTCGGCATGGCCATCGGCGATCAAACCCAGTTGTTCTGCTGCTGCGCGTGATACATCCACGACCCTGCCCTTGATGTAAGGGCCTCTGTCGTTGACTCTCACTTTTACGGACTTTTTGTTGTCGAGACGTGTGACCAGAATGATCGTTCCAAATTTCAATGATTTGTGAGCGGCGGTGAATTTGTTTTTATCATACAATTCTCCGCTGGCTGTTTTTTTACCCTGGAATTTATCGGAGTAATAAGAAGCGGTTCCGTATTCTTCGATTGCGGTTGTCGTTGTAGCTGCGACTGTAAAGGCCAGGAAAATGAAGCTGAAAATTAAATAGTTTCTCATATTATTGTTTTTATAGTGAATCATAATATTATCAAAATTAGACATTTATCTCATAACGAGCAAAAAATAAATGTTATTCTGCAAAATTGTGTTGCCTGAGTCAGCAGCAGATTTGCTGCATTTTTACAGACATGGATTTAGTAATTCAATTTTTAAACCAAACTAAAATAGAGACGCCATAGGCTTTTGAACTTCGGTTTCATAAGGCGGAGTTCTAGGCAAATACTGTTTATTTTTGAACTTTCCCGACTCATTTTTTGTAATTTTGTAGTTCAAAAATTCAAGGCTCACGATCAGATTTTATCGGGAGCTTTACAGCAAACAGCATTAATAACCAGGCAGATTAGAAAAGATGAGCAAAAAAGGAAGAGTTTTGGTAGCCATGAGCGGCGGGATCGACAGCACGGTAGCAGCCATGATGCTGCACGAGGAAGGCTACGAGGTGATCGGGATCACGATGAAAACCTGGGATTATGCCAACTCCGGTGGCTCCGCCAAAGAAACGGGATGCTGTAGCCTGGATTCCATCAACGACGCCAGAAACGTGGCCGTTAATATGGGTTTCCATCATTTTATCGTGGACATCCGCGATGAATTCGGCGATTATGTCATCGACAATTTTGTTGACGAATACATCGCAGGCCGCACGCCCAATCCCTGCGTATTGTGCAACACCCATATCAAATGGAGCGCGCTGCTGCGACGCGCCGATGCGCTCGATTGCGAATTCATAGCCACCGGTCATTATGCAAAAATTGCGGAGCACAACGGAAGGAAATACATTTCAAAAGGAAAAGATGACCGCAAAGACCAATCTTACGTGTTGTGGGGACTGAGCCAGGAGTGCCTGAGCCGAAGCCGTTTTCCACTGGGTGATTTCACCAAACCGGAGGTTCGTCAATTGGCTTTTGATTTCGGTTATGCCGAATTGTCCAAAAAAGCGGAAAGTTATGAGATCTGTTTTGTGCCCGACAACGATTACCGCGGTTTTCTCAAGCGGCGGGTCAACGGGCTTGCCGAAAAAGTCAAAGGCGGCAACTTTGTTGATGCTGCGGGCGAAGTGTTGGGAAAACACGACGGTTATCCGTTTTATACCATCGGCCAACGCAAGGGGCTTGGACTGGCTTTTGGCGAACCGATGTACGTCACGGAAATCAAGCCAGATACCAATACCGTAGTGCTCGGACGGGTTGACGAACTGCTGCGAAACGGCATGACGGTTTCGCAGATCAACTCCATGAAATATCCTGAAATTCCGGAAGACATCGAAGCAGTGACCCAGATCCGATACAACGACCGGGGCGCTCTGAGCCGGCTTTCCAATCTTGGCAATAAAGTGGAAGTTCAGTTTTACGCGCATGTCAAAGGTGTGGCTCCTGGGCAATCTGCTGTATTTTACGAAGGCGACGACGTCATCGGCGGAGGGATCATTTACAGCAGCTTCAACGGGGTTTTGTAATCAAAATCAACCGCTGATCTTGGCTTATTCTTTGCATTTTTTTAATATGAGTTGGGAAGCTGGGAAGCTGGAAAGTTGCTGATTTGTTAATTTGCTGATTTGCTAATTTGCTAATTTGCTAATTTGTTAATTTGTTAATAACCCAATCAACTTAAGGGAACTTCTAAAAATTACCTCATCTCCCGATTTGTCGGGATTTGCAATCTCAATCTAATGGAAAAACGTTTCTAATTGTTGATAATCAATCTCTTGCGATCTTTGCGAAAAACCTTCGCGATCTTTGCGGTTAAGATTTTTGAATTTTTAGAAGTCCCCTTAATAACCAAATAACCAAATATCACTAAAAAAAACAATCCCAAATGATAAAGCACATCTCCGTTCTGTTATTTTTTGCTTCGGCCATCCTGTTGTTCCAGGCATGTCAGAGCAAATCGACTTTTGAGGAATACGATATTGATCCGGGTTATGATTATTTCCCCCTTGAGATTGGAAAGTACCGCACTTATGTCGTGGATTCGGTTTTGTACGACATTGGTGACAATTCGGTCATTTTTACTTACGAAAGCCGGACTTTTGTAAAACACGTTATTGCGGATACCCTGACTGACAACCTCGGAAGGCCTGGCTACAGGATCGAGCGATACGAAAGACTTAGCGATAGTGTAGATTGGGCAATAAAGGACATTTGGGCGGCTATTCCCACCAGCAATGGCATTGAATGGATCGAAGAGAACCTGCGGTTTATCAAAATGGTTTTCCCCCTTCGGGAAGGTGTCGAATGGAACGGCAACAAACATATCGACGTCACCACCATCATCCCAATAGCCGGGGAAAGCGTGGAAGTATTCAAGTCCTGGTCGTATGAAGCTTTGTCGGTCGGCGAAACTGAAATCATAGGTGATTTTGTGTTCGACGAAGTCGCCACCTTGTCGCAGGCAGATAGTGAAAACCTCATCGAATTGCGCTATTCGCAGGAAAAATACGCCAAGAACATTGGTCTGGTTTACCGCGAAATGAAGATCCTCGATACCCAGTGCATCGATAGTTGTTTTCATCAAACCTGGGAAGAAAAGGCTGAGAAAGGCTTTATCTTAACCCAGCAGATCATTGATTATAATTGATTGGAGTTGCTGATTTGCTGATGTGCTAATTTGCTGATTTGCTGATTTGCTGATTTGCTGATTTGCTAATTTGTTAATTTGCTAATTTGCTGATTTGCTGATTTGCTGATTTGCTGATTTGCTGATTTGTTAATTTGTTAATTTGACGACTTCACAACTCAACGAATCGACACTACCAAAACTATGGAAAATCTCGTTCTGATCGGTCATACTCGCAAATCTTACGGAATAAACGGAGAAATGAAATTGCATGTGGACAAAGCTTATCTGGAGGATATTCCAATTTTAAAAATTGTTTTCATAAAAATAAACGGAAAGCATATCCCCTATTTCATCGAATCAGTGAGATATGTAAATGCCCTGCTTATCAAATTAGAAGATATCAACACACCGGAAGATACGATCCACCTTGCTTCCAGAGAAATATATGCCCGTCAGGAAGATCTGCTGCCGGATGAAGATCGCACGTTTGAAGTGGAAACCCTGGAATTTGAAAAAT
>CAZKDA010000291.1:0-4947 GCA_964551455.1 uncultured Saprospiraceae bacterium | reverse complement strand
TTCAAAAAAAATACTAACCCAAACTCTATCACTTTATTTAATCACCATTCCTAAGACGTGAAACAGCCCGAATTCCATAAAAAATTAACCCCTAACCCCTAACCTCTTACCCCTTCACCTCCTCCGCCGTCACCACTTTCTTAAAATACTCATAAGTCATCTTCAGGCCTTCGGCGCGATCGACTTTGGGTTCCCAGCCGAGGATTTGTTTGGCTTTTGTGATGTCGGGTTTTCGTTGTTTCGGGTCGTCTTGCGGCAGCTTTTTGTAAATGAGATGCGCTTTTGGGTTGCCCACCAATTCGAGGATCTCCTCGCCGAATTGTTTGATGGTGATCTCCACGGGGTTGCCGATATTCACCGGATACACATAATCGCTGAACAACAACCTGTAGATGCCTTCCACGAGATCATCGACGTAGCAAAAAGAACGCGTTTGCGAGCCATCGCCGAAAATCGTGATGCCCTCGCCGCGGATCGCCTGCTTGAAAAAAGCCGGCAAGGCTCGTCCGTCGTCCACTCGCATCCGGGGGCCGTAGGTGTTGAAAATCCTGATGATCCTGGTTTCCAGTTTGTGGTAAGTGTGGTAAGCCATCGTGAGGGCTTCCTGGAAACGTTTCGCTTCGTCGTACACACCCCGCGGACCAATAGGATTGACATTTCCCCAGTATTCTTCGGTTTGCGGATGCACCAGCGGATCGCCGTAAACTTCGGAAGTGGAAGCGATGAGCATTCTCGCGCCTTTTTCTTTTGCCAGCCCCAGCAGGTTGTGGGTTCCGAGGGCGCCGACCTTCATGGTCTGGATCGGCATCTGGAGGTAATCGATCGGACTGGCCGGCGAGGCAAAATGCAGGATATAATCCAGTTGACCGGGAATATGGGTAAATTTGGTAACATCGTGGTGATAAAACTCAAACTCCCTGATCCGGAATAGGTGTTCAATATTTTTTAAATCGCCGGTGAGCAGGTTATCCATTCCGTAAACGAAAAAACCTTCTTTTAAAAAACGGTCGCAAAGGTGAGAACCTAAAAATCCCGCCGCTCCGGTTATGAGTACTTTCTCCATTGAAATGATTTGATTTTTCTTCGAAAATATTTCAAACTAAAGTGTATCTAGTATCTAGTTTCTAGTATCTAGTTTCTAGTATCTAGTTTCTGGTTTCTGGTTTCTAGTTTCTAGTTTCTAGTTTCTAGTTTCTAGTTTCTAGTTTCTAGTTTCTGGTTTCTAGTATCTGAAATCTAGTATCTGAAATCTAGTATCTAACCCCTTCCTTATAAAAATTCGATTTATGCACTTTCAGCATTTCGCTAAGGATGTAAAGCTGTGATTCTTCGTCCAGTTCGGTGTGCATGGGCAATGAGATCACTTTTTTACACAAACGTTCCGCTACCGGAAAATCGCCTGCTTTGTAACCGTCGCCTCTGTATGCTTTCTGCAAATGCAGTGGAACCGGATAATAAATCCCGGTTGGAATGCCTTTTTTCGACAATTCCGCAGCCAGTTCATCGCGACCTTCTTCAACGACCAGCGTATATTGATGGAAAACGTGGTTGCTGAATGTTGCCGCTACCGGGGTTGTAATGCCATCGACTTCTTTCAATTTAATGGTGTACAAATCGGCGGCTTTCCGACGGGCATTGTTGTATTGTTCGAGGTATTTGAGTTTGACGTTCAACACTGCTGCCTGGATACTGTCCAGCCTGGAGTTGACACCAATTTCATCGTGATAATACCGAATACTCGAACCATGATTGCAGATCATACGGATTTTTGCGGCCAATGATTCATCGTTGGTGAAAAGCGCTCCGCCGTCGCCGTAGCATCCCAGGTTTTTGGAGGGAAAAAACGAGGTGCAACCAATGTGGCCTATCGTTCCGTACTTTTGGGTTTTGCCATTGCGGAAGCGAAAATCAGCGCCAATAGCCTGTGCATTGTCTTCCACGACAAATAGCCCATGCTTCCGGGCTATGTCCATGATCGCCTCCATGTCGCAGCCTTGTCCGAAAAGATGCACCGGAATGATACATTTTGTCTTTTTGGTAATGGCTTTTTCAATGAGTCCTTCGTTGATGTTGAAAGTGTCGGGGTGAACATCCACAAACACCGGCTTCAGCCGGAGCAGGGCGATCACTTCGGCAGTAGCCACAAAGGTAAAAGGCGTGGTGATCACTTCGTCGCCGGGTTGAAGATCGAGCGCCATCAGGGCTATTTGCAAGGCGTCGGTGCCGTTGGCGCAAGGGATCACTTTCCTGACGTTGAGATAAGCCGCCAGGCTTTCAGCAAAGTCATTCACCTGCGGGCCACCGACAAAATAACAACTCCGGATCACCTCGTCGATCGCCGCATCGAGTTCAGGCTTGATCTGCTGATATTGCCCTGTTAAATCTACCATCTGGATGTTACGCATACCTTTTCATTTTAATGCCGCAAATATAATTTAATTTATCGTGAATACAGGCAACTGTTCCGGGTAGTTTCGGCTCGTTGTATTTGGGTTGATAAAGTTGATTAGGTAAATTGAGTTATTAACAAATCCGCAAATCCGCAAATTAACAAATCAACAACCTGCCTGCCAAACGCAGTCAGGCAGGATCAGCAAATCAGCAAACTGACTTTTTAACTCATGTTTATTTGGTTGATTCGGCGATTGTGCATTTCTTTATCGTTGATTATAAAAATGCTGTATGAGTTTTTTAAAACACATAATTTTTTGGATGGGGCTGCTGTTGCCCCTGTTGTCAGCTTCGCAGAGTGAGCTTCCTGCGGCGCTTCTCGTCAACTTTGAATTTGGTTACAACATTGCCGGAGGCGATTACAGTGATCGTTTCGGAAGCAACCTCGGAGCCGGGGGCGGGGTGGAGTTCCTTACAAAAAAAAGCAACCTGGCATTCGGGCTGCAAGGTTCATTTTATTTCGGTGATAAGGTAAAACAGGATGTGCTTTCCAATATCCGCGACGATGGTGGCTTCCTCATCGGGAACAATAAAATCTATGCGGACTTGCAGTTGCGTCAACGCGCTTTTTACATCGGCGGGAGCATCGGGAAAATATTTTCGTTGAGCGAATTGAACCGGCGATCCGGCATCCGAGTAACGCTGGGAGCCGGGATGTTTCAGCATAAGATCCGCATCCAGGAAGATCCCAATTCTTTTGTACCCATCGTCGCCGGGGAATTTAAAAAAGGCTGGGACAGACTCTCCAACGGCCTGGCATTGCGGCAGTTTGTCGGTTATCAATCGCTGGGCAAAGAAGGTTTGATCAATTTTTATATCGGCATCGAACTGATGCAGGCTTTTACACAAAATCGCCGCGAACAGGATTTCAACCTGATGACAAAACTGGAAGAAAACCGCCTCGATATGATGTACGGCATTAAACTTGGCTGGACGCTTCCTTTCTACCTCGGTGTCGAAGCCGATGAAATTTACTACTGAGTTTTATGGTCTGGCTGTACAATATTGCCATTTGGTTATATGCAACCGGCATCTGGCTGGTTTCATTTTTTAACGTAAAAGCCAAACGCTGGATCGATGGTAGAAAAGATGTTTTTAAACAACTCGAAACTGAAAGCCAGACTTCAGATGGCAGACATCAGATGGCAGACATCAGACACCAGACATCAGATACCGGATCCCGCTTTTTCTCGAAAAAGCGGGACGACAAGTCTGGAATTCCACAAAACCATAAAACCACAATACCACAATACCATAAAACCACAATACCACAATACCAAAAACCAAAAACCATCTGGATACACGCTGCCTCTTTGGGCGAATTTGAACAGGGGCGTCCCATCATCGAAAAGCTGAAAGAACATTTTCCGGAGCATAAAATCCTGTTGACGTTTTTTTCACCCAGCGGATATGAGATCAGGAAAAACTACGAACTGGCGGATGTTGTGTGCTACCTGCCTTCCGATACCAAAAAAAATGCGGAGCGTTTTGTGAAAACCATCCAGCCCTGTCTCGCTATTTTTATAAAATATGAATTCTGGTTTCACTATTTGCAAACGCTCGAACAGCGAGGTATTCCCACGATCCTGGTTTCTGCAATTTTCCGCCCGGAGCAGTTGTTTTTCAAATGGTATGGCGGGCTGTTCCGAAAAATGCTGCAAGGTTTCGATCTTATTTTTGTGCAAAACGAAGCCTCTTTGCGGCTTTTGAAAGATCATGGTTACAAACCGGTTACGCTGGCCGGCGATACCCGCGTAGATCGCGTGATCTCCATCGCGCAACAGGCGAAGCGCTTTGACGTCATTGAAAATTTTGCCGGTGGAAATGTCATGGTTTGCGGCAGCACCTGGCCGCCCGACGAAGCGATCCTGATCGATTTTATCAAAAAATCTGACAACTGGCAATTCATCGTCGCGCCACATGAGATTGGCGAAAGCAACATCCGGCGGCTTTTAAAAATTCTCCCGGAAAACACCATTCGGTATTCCAAAGCAGACAAAAACTCTGTGGCGGGAAAGCAGGTTTTGGTGATCGACAACATCGGGATGCTCTCCTCGGTTTACCGCTACGGAAAGCTGGCTTACATCGGCGGCGGGTTCGGAAAAGGCATCCACAATATCCTGGAACCCCTGGCTTTTGGCATTCCTGTCGTGTTCGGACCTAAGTTTCAAAAATTCGAAGAAGCGGTGGCCCTTACGGAAAAAGGCGCTTGCTTTTCGGTATCGACGTCGTCGGAATTTGAAGCGGTTATGACTAAACTTTCCAACCCTGATTTTTATAAACTAGCTACCGAAGAAACAAAAGATTACCTGCAACGCAATCGCGGAGCTACGGAAAAGGTCATGGAATTTATTGCTGGTAAAGGTTGGGTGAAGCGGAAGTGATCTAAACGTCGGAGTTCATTCCTCACGTAGTTTTAGCCTGATAAAAATGATTACTTAAATGGAGTTCCTCACGATAGGAGACACAAAGATAGCAGAATAAGATTTCATTTAG
>CAZKDA010000290.1:0-5080 GCA_964551455.1 uncultured Saprospiraceae bacterium | reverse complement strand
AAAAGGTCGGTAGTTGCGGTACGTGAAGAATCAACGGAGCAGTGTAGGCGATGAAAGTAAGCAAAAGGTTTGTTGGAAACAAATCTTTTTTCAATAAAAATATTAAAATGTATGTTGTTGACAATTCCAGTCTGAGTTATTGAAACTCGTGAAACGGACTTTTTTGAACTGGAACTATTACCGGGAGCAAATAGTCACAACACCTCCCATTGATTTTCGGCATCCCGAAGGTGGTTGAGCATTTGCCTTCGGACTTCCTGCATCAATTTCGGTACATCCTCGGTGGTCAGGTTTTTTGTTTCAATCGGATCGTCCCAGATGATCTTTAAAACGCCGGGGCTGAGATCCGGAGAGCCTCCCACTGCGGAAATGTCATTCATGTTCACAATGGTATGCACGGCGATAGGAGTTCCGGTCTGGATTGCCAGACGGAAAGCTCCCTGCTGAAAATCTGCTAGCGGTTCGCGGCCGGTGTTGCGCGTCCCTTCCGGGTAAATAAAAACGGAAACGCCCTGCTCCAGCACTTTTTTCAGATAGACGATGCTTCTGGCACGCGAAGTGGCATCAGAGCGATCCACCAAAACACAAAAGCGCCGGATGATATAACCGAACACCGGCACCCTGCGCAGTTCTTCCTTCGCGAGGTACTTGTAAATGCCCGGAAAAGCAGTGGCGTTGGCGATAAAATCCAGCAGGGTTTGGTGGTTGCTGACGATAATGTAAGAAGTATTGAGATCGAGCTTTTCTTTACCCTCTACTTTTACCTTTATCAGTGTGAGCGTAAAAAATAGTTGCGTCAACACATGATGGCTAAACCAGATCAGCCATTTCGTTCCTTTTCGGGGAAAGAGAAAAAAAATGATCGCATAAAACGGCATTGCCAAAAGCCACATCACTGCAAAAACAATGAATCCGTATAATGCCCATATTTTTCGAAAGAGTATCAAAAAGCTTAATTTATAAAATCATGCCTTGCGGCAGATGTGATGTTGTTGGTGGAAAAAAAATCTCACTTTTAAGTGATCAACGAGCATTCCTCTGCGGCTTTTCCTCTGACGGATGCAATTGGCAAACAATGTAATAAAAAACTTTGACAGCTAAATAACACTACATTTGTTTTTGAAAATTATTCTAAAGATAACCCAAATGTAACTATTCATTCCTTTGTAGCCTGTGAAATTTTGATTTGTAATCCTTGATTGGTGAAATTGAACCCGGTGTCAATTGCGGATACTTTGTGCTTCTTGCTGAAAATAAAAACCTCAAAAACAGCATAGCAAAACATCAAAACCATAAAGTCGTTTCGCACAAAATAATGGTTATTTTAAAACATCAAACCCCTTAGTGTACCTATGTGTCCTCCGTTTCTTAGTGGTAAAATAAGTAACCACGATGCATCCTTGCACCCAGGAATTTCAAACCTCAGCTTTCAAGCCCAGTTCCTTTCCTTTTTTGAGCATAAAGCGGAAAGCGGCCTCGTAGGAATTGTCAATCTCCCCGTCGAGAATGGCTTCGCGGATGGCAGTTTTTATAACCCCGACTTCTCTGGAAGGTTTCAGTCCGAAGGTTTCCATGATCTGTTCGCCGGAGATCGGAGGCTGCCAGTTTCGGATCTTGTCATTTTCTTCCACTTCCTTCAGGCGCTGGCGCACAAGCTCGTAATTTGCCCGGTAAGCGCTCACCTTGCTTGGATTTTTCGAGGTGATATCGGCTTCACAAAGCAGCATCAGGTCGTCGATATCGTCGCCGGCATCAAAGAGCAGCCGCCTGATGGCCGAATCGGTGATCTCCTCTTTGGTGAGACTGATAGGGCGCAGGTGGAGCCTGACCAGCTTTTGCACAAATTTCATTTTGTGATCGAGCGGCAATTTCAGCTTTTTAAAAATGCGGGGTACCATCACGGCGCCCAGCGCTTCATGCCCATGGAAGGTCCAGCCGACTTCCTTGTGAAAGCGCTTGGTGGCGGGCTTGGCGATGTCGTGGAGGATAGCAGCCCATCGCAGCCAGAGATTTTTGGTGTTTTTACTCAGGTTGTCCAGCACCTCCAAGGTGTGGAAAAAATTATCCTTGTGCGCTCTGCCGTTCATCACATCGACGCCTTGCAACTGCGCCATTTCAGGGAATACGATTTGTAGCAAACCTGTTTTGAAAAGCAATTTAAACCCAATGGATGGCGTGTCGGAAAGGATGATCTTTTCGAGTTCAGTGGTGATTCTTTCCTGCGAAACGATGTTGATGCGGTTTTTATATTTGGCAATGGCTTTCAGCGTTTCCGGGTCGATTGTGAACAGGAGTTGTGTCGAAAACCTGATCGCCCGCATCATGCGGAGGGGATCGTCGGAAAAGGTTTTGCCAGGCTCGAGCGGCGTTTTGATGAGCTTTTCTTCGAGGTGGTGCAAACCGTTGAAGGGGTCGATGATCTCGCCGAAATTCCGTTCGTTGAGGCTAACGGCAAGGGCATTGATCGTGAAGTCTCGGCGGTTTTGATCATCTTCGAGCGTACCTTCTTCCACGGTGGGTTTGCGGCTGTCAAAGCGATAGGATTCCTTTCGGGCGCCAACAAACTCGATCTCGATATCGCCGTGTTTTATCATGGCTGTCCCGAATCGGCTGTAAACCGTAACCCTGGGGATTGGCCGGAGGTTTCCGGCAACTTCGCGGGCAAGCTCGATGCCACTGCCCAGGCACACGATATCGATGTCTTTGGTGGAAAATCCCAACAAGCGATCCCTGACATAACCGCCGACCACATAAACCTCGTAGTTTAGATTTTTAGCTGCCTGTTCTATTATGTTGAAAATTTCGCGTTCGTAGGGTTTTATATCAAATACCAATGGTTTTCCATTTTTTGGTTAAAAAGCAAAAACCGCTGAATAATGGTTTTCAATTTCATCTAAAATAGTGAACAACTCAACCGGGTCGAGCGTTGCGACCAGCCTGCTCCGGAATGGTTTCACTTCCGGGAATCCTTTGAAATAATTGGTATAATGCCTTCTCATTTCCAGGATCCCCAGCTTTTCGCCTTTCCAGTCGATGGAATGGCGGAGGTGTTGCCTCGCGGCGGCTACCCGCTCGGAAACCGTAGGAGGGGCCAGCAGTTCGCCGGTTTTAAAATAATGTTTGATCTCCCGGAAAATCCAGGGGTAGCCGATGCTCGCCCTTCCGATCATGATGCCATCGACGCCGTAGCGTTCGCGGTAGAGCTTTGCTTTTTGCGGGCTGTCGATGTCTCCGTTTCCAAAAATAGGAATATGTATCCGCGGGTTTTCTTTGACTTTGGCGATCAGTGTCCAGTCGGCTTCACCTTTGTACATTTGCTTTCGGGTGCGTCCGTGGATGGCCAGCGCTTTGATACCCACATCCTGTAGTCGTTCGGCTACATCTTCGATATATTGGGAATTTTCATCCCAGCCGAGCCTGGTTTTTACGGTTACGGGAAGTTTTGTCGATTTGATCACCGCTTCTGTCAGTTTTACCATTTTGGGAACGTCCTGAAGGATGCCTGCGCCTGCCAGGTTGCAGACGACCTTTTTCACGGGGCAACCGTAATTGATGTCAAGCACTTCAGGTTTGGCTTCCTCTACGATCTCTGCTGCACGGATCATGGAATCGTGAATGGCGCCAAATATCTGGATGCCGATGGGTCTTTCATAATCATAAATATCCAGCTTCTGGACGCTTTTGTCCGCATCGCGGATAAGCCCTTCCACTGAGATGAATTCTGTGTACATCATATCGCAGCCTTCCTGTTTGCACAAAGCACGGAAAGGCGGGTCGCTCACATCTTCCATTGGCGCCAGCAACAAAGGAAATTCACCCAATTCCACATCACCGATCTTGACCATAAGAAATTTTTATCAATAGAATTAAAAATGCTAATTTGCTAATTTGTTAATGTGGTAATTTGCTAATTTGCTAATTTGCTAATTTGCTAATTTGCTAATTTGTTAATGTGGTAATTTGCTAATTTGTTAATAACCTAACTTAACAGTTCATTCCCACATCAACTCATTCCCACATCAACCCATTCCCACATCAACCCATTCCCACATCAACCCATTCCCACATCAACTCATTCCCACATCAACTCATTCAACTTATCCCGGAATCACTCCAAAACGACCACAAAAATACATTTTAAAAATGAGAGCTTACAAATTCGGAAAGCCCGAAAACATTTAACATATAATTCCCTGATTTATGCCCACGAGAATTATCAGATTAAAGTAAAGTTGGGTAAAAACCGAAGGAGGGATTTTAAATAATCTTATAAAATATTTTTTACCCTATGGAAAATTTTATCTTTACGTCCGGTTTGAAAAAACCATTCCCTGATCCTATTTTTTAACGCTACAAAATTTCGATCTGCATGATCACTGCAGTAATACTTTGTTTTATTCTGGGATACCTCTTGATCGTATTTGAGCATCCGCTCAAGTTGGACAAAACGGTACCAGCGCTTTTGATGGGTGCAATATGCTGGGCTTTACTGGCTCTGGGATTTTACAATGGCATGTTGTCTGTTGTGGATTCTCACGAACACATTTTCACCTTAGATCCCGCCAATATCACTTATGAAGCAGAAGAGGGTTTCAAGAATACTTTGTTGCACCATCTGGGCAAAACGGCAGAGATACTGATATTCCTGATCGGCGCTATGACCATTGTGGAGATCATCGATCTGCACCGGGGTTTTGAGATATTGAAAAGTTGGGTGAAAACGCGGAGCAAGAAAAAACTTCTTTGGATCATTGGTATCCTGGGTTTTATTCTCTCTGCAATTATCGACAATTTAACGGCTACGATCGTTTTGGTCACTTTGCTGAGAAAGATCATCCAGAATAAAAATGAACGCTTGTGGTATGCTGCCCTGGTGGTTATTGCAGCCAATGCGGGAGGAGCCTGGTCGCCCATAGGTGATGTTACAACGACTATGCTCTGGATAGGTAATAAAGTGTCAACCTTCGGATTGATCCAAAGCCTGGTGATTCCTTCGATCGTTTGTTTTGTGGTACCTTTTTTAGTTGCTTCTTTCCTGAAGCCGTTCAAAGGTGATATCGAAGTGAATGCTGAAGGACTG
>CAZKDA010000289.1:0-5083 GCA_964551455.1 uncultured Saprospiraceae bacterium | reverse complement strand
GACTAAGCATAGATTAATTTTTATAATCCGAAATCTATGCGGTGTCGTGTATATTGACATAAAATCTTAGTCCCAGTTTATCAAACCCTTTGCTTCGTGGTTCTTAGGTCCTGCCTGACATGCGTCGCAGGCAGGACCTAAGTGCATCGTGGTTACAAGTTTTTGTGTCAGCACACTTATATCCTGGCAAGAGGTTTAAGAAACTACTCCCTTACACAATCTGTACTGCAAGTTTCTCAAACCAAATAAAATCACTTAGAGCCAATATTGTTTTATGCAGCACAAGTTTTGCTGATCTCTATTCTTATTGATTAACCTGAATTTTCTCACTACCAATGACCTTGCCCGCTTTGTCCTTTATAATGAGGAGATAAATGCCAGTTGGAGTATTTTGAGGGATCATAACTGAAAAGTTATCTTGCTCTGAGTTATCTTCCCGTTTTTCATAAATAACCTGTCCGAGTAAATTGACAATTTGCACCGCATTGATCGAAACGGATTGGGTTGTATTAATTTGGACAGGATTTCCGCTGCTCACAGGGTTAGGAGCAATTGAGAAGTTAGTCAGCCACAGATCCTTCACAGCGCTGGGAGTACCCAAACTCGCTGCTCCCGGCCTGTAAACCAGATTGGAAATTTGTGTACCTTCAATGTCCACACTCAGCAAAGTGGACCCAAAACCAGGTGCGTAAACCACATAAAAACTATCTGCTGCGACACTGCCTTGTGTTAACCCGAATGCAGCCATTAATGGTGGCGGAGCAGGGTTGCCTCCAAGAAAAGTGCTGTCAACAGCGGTTCGTACAGCCTTGATCAGGAGCGCATCAATAGGCCAGGAAGGGTCTCCGTTTTCATCGGGAATTATAACGGTACCTTCACCGACCACCTGGCGGTGTTGGGTAAAATATCGTGAAAAAATACCAGGTACGCTGTTCAGGCCAAAGGCAGCTACCGTCAATTCAAAATCAATATCCTGCTGATAATTGATCGTCCATTGATCCTGATAATTCAGTGGGAATTGCAATTGTTTATATTCTCCAGGGTAAATGTAGTTGCCTCCCACGAAACGCAAATTATCACTCGGGCCTCCGGTAATGACGGTGATGGAATACGTTACATCAACAATACTTCTTCCAATTGTGTACCACCCATCGGCATCAATGGATTCGTATTCATCGCTTTCGATCACAAATCCCTGAAAGCTCAGGTCTCGTTCGCGGTAGTTCAATGCATTAGGAAAATTGGGGTCAGCAGTAGCATCCATGTACTCATTAATTGACACCGAAGCTTCCGTTGCGGAGGAAAAATCCCAGGTCTGATCGGTTCCATGCGTTGGCGGGATCATCGGTGTATTGTTTGCAATTACAAAAGTATCGCTAAAACTTGCTTGTCTTGGAAAATCGTCCTGAGTGATCGTTACCTGTGCTAGTAGGCCATTGTATAAAAAAGCAAGGCAAAAGAGTAGATTCCACGGTAAGTAATTTTTTTTCATAATAGTGAATTTTGGTTTTAAAGTTTTAAAATGTTGATTTGGTAATTTCATGGCTCATCGTTCATTAAGGAATGGTGATCAAATAAATTTACATTTTTGGCTTGTCTTTTTTCTGACTAACTTCGTTAAAAAGCCTCGCCGTAGCTTAGGCTACGTCTACGTTTTTTGCCTCGTTACTCAAAAAAAATACTAACCCAAACTCTATCACTTTATTTAATCACCATTCCTAAGCCTTTTACGCTGAATTGTTTCGATGCAAAAATGGCTCAAATCCCGGCCAGTGTGTTATAACAAAAGTGACAATTATTATAAAATTCGGATCATTTAGCGCTTAATCCTCGGAAACAAAATAATTGTGAAGCTATCGGATCCATCAGTCTTTCATTTGGATGGAGCCTGGCGTTTTTCCAAATTGTTCTCTAAAACATTTTACAAAATACGCAACGCTGGCGAAACCTGTTTTGAAGGCTACTTCCGAAACGTTGAGGTTTTCGGTTTCCAGCAATATCAAGGCTTTGTGCAAACGGAGGTGCTGAATATACTTGTTGGTAGTCATGCTGGTAATTGACTTGAGCTTGCGGTTCAGCTGTACCCGGCTGAGGCCGACGTACTCGGCAAGGGCATCGGCGCTGGTTTGCGGATCGGCCAGATGCTTGTCCATGTAATCGCCGACAAGTTCCAGAAACCGGTTTTCAATGGGATTTCCATTCGCTGATTTAATGGAAAGCGTTGGAGATTCCAGCAGTTTCTTCCGCAACTGTACCCGCAATTCGATCAATTTGCGAATACGGATATTCAACTCTTTTGAAAAAAACGGCTTGGTCAGGTAATCATCGGCGCCAAGCTCAAGGCCGGCAATCTTGTGTTCATTTTCTGCTTTGGCCGTCAGCAGGATCACCGGAATATGGCTGGTCTTGACATCCTGCTTCAACAACTTGCACAATTCAAAGCCATTCATTACGGGCATCATCACATCGCTGATCACCAGTTCGGGCATGTGTTTTACAGCCAGGTCAAAACCTTCCGATCCGTTTGTTGCTTCCAAAACATTAAACTGGCTGGTCAATTGATCCCGCAAATATTTGCGCACATCCAGGTTGTCTTCAACCAACAAGATGGTAGGTTTGGCGCCATGCAAAGATATGGTTGATCCTTCCAATTCGATATCCGGATCATTCAGCTGCTCTTTTAAAGTTTCCAGATCAATGGCGGAGTTCAAACCGGGTTGATTTGCGGAATCCGCATTGGTCGAAAACTGATCTTTGGGGAAGTGTGCATTTCCTTTTTTGAAAGTTACCGAAAAGGTGGTGCCTTCAGTGGTTTCGCTTTCGACCTTTATTGTCCCGTGGTGCAATTCAACTAATTCTTTGGAAAGGCTCAGGCCGATGCCGCTTCTGTCAACGATATGATCTGTTGGGTTTTCTATTTTGAAAAACCGGTCAAAAACAAAAGGCAGTTTGTCGGCAGCAATTCCAACGCCAGTATCACTTACCAAAACTTCGACAGTGTGTTCATGCTCCAGGATCGTCACGGCCACTTTTCCACCCGACGGTGTGAATTTAAAAGCATTGGAAAGCAAATTGCTGAAGATCACTTCCATCTTTTCCGTGTCAACCCACAAATGCAACGGCTTCTGAGGGCTTTCGAATACGATCTCCGTGTGCCTGATCTCGGCTAACGATTCAAAAGACATCACCAATCCTTTCAGAAAAGGCACAATATCTTTCTTTTCAAGAGTAAGCTCCATGTGGCGGCTCTCAACTCTTGAAAGATCGAGCAATTGGTTGACCATCCTCAACAGCCTGTTAGCATTTTTCAACGAAACCCGCATCAACTTTCTGTCTTCCGGTTCCTTTGACTTTTCAATCAGTTTTCTCAATGGATCGATAATGAGCGTAAGCGGTGTTCTGAACTCATGGGAAACATTAGCGAAGAATTTTGACTTCATTTCATTCAATGTCTGCGCCTTTTGTTTTTCCGAAGAAATGGTTTGTACAATTTCAAACAAACGGTAGAATACGAGGAGTGAAAAAATTATGGAACCAAGCTGGATGCTGTATTTTGTGAAAAAATTGAGCGGCAGAATATCTATCAACGCCAGCAGGTAGATCATAGATGACACGATCAGCAAAGTGAGCGAAATAAGCAGGTTGATACCCGACTTGTCGCGTAGCCTGGCCAATTGCACTACCGGGATCACCGTTATGACGATCCATACTAAAATGAATATGTTGTTGATAATTGCAGAAAGGTCATAATTATTCAGCAAATGAAAATGAAAGTATTTGTTCAGTGCGACTATCCAGGTAGCTCCCAGGTAAAAACTGAAATACGAAGGTTTGTTCTTTTTGAGCCGTAGGTAGTGAGCAAAGAAATTGAACAATGCTGCAATGAGCAAGGTGATGCTCAGATCGGTCAACCCGAAGCCAAAAACAGCCTTTGCGTTGAAAACCAAGATTTCAAAGGCGCTGTTGACAACCAAAAAATAGAATGTAAAAGCCAGGTGTACCAACCCGAAATAGGCAAATGAACGATCGCGAAAGAGTAGGTACGCGAAAAAGCTCAATAAACCAAACATCAGCATTAATCCCGCATAGAACGCCTGACCGGCATACCTGAAATACAATTCGTACAAGGTTGGTTGAGTGTCCTTCAAATACAATTCAACCAAACGACCGCGCCTCACGGGTTCTGCAAAGTAAATTCTGGCATAAAAGGTTTTGGTCGTTTTTGCCGGCAAGGCGATCAACAGGTTGTGATTTACAGACAGAATTTCCTTGTCACGAGGTGCAAAAGCGCTGCCCGTTGCACTCGTGTTGATGACTTTGCTGTCGGCAACATCGTAGAGCAAGATCGAGTCGGCCAGGGAGCAGAAGTTCAATAACGCGTTACGCCCCTGTTCATTATCATTGGCAATTTCCACTTTGAGCCAAACCACTGCCGGAAACGATATAACGGGGTCGAATTCTTCTTTTCCTGCAAAAGGCAAAGTATCCGCTGCGATGATATCTTCGATGGTTAACTTTCCAGTGTTGTCAACCCATGCCGAGGTGTAAGGGCTGATGTTTACAGTAGGAGCCTGTTTTTCAGCAAGGGTATAAACAGGTTGGCTTTGTGCCAGGCTGAACGGATAAAACGCGAAGGCCGAAAAATAAGCTAAGGCAATAATTCTGTACATGTTCAAAGATATTGTTTTTGACAAATTTCGCTGCAACAATATCCGGATGATTATTGGATCCAAATGGAGGATAAAATACTTTGGGTTAGTTACGGTTTCGGAAAATTCCTGGTTGGCTGTATTTGCATTTTTTTCAACTTCGGGGAGATTTACAATATCTCGTAAATTAGCGCCAAAGGTTTGGGAAAATTGACACAACCCTTCAAAGAGATAGCACGGAACAGGGTCATTTCCGAATTTACCGATCTTCAAAAATAATATCATTTGCAAATGGTATTGATTACTTTTGAACCAGGGAATACCAAAAAACATTTAGTAAATACTAACTTTTTATTCCGATAATTAAATCGTTTTTTAATATTAGACTTGTACGGGTTTAAAGAATAACATTTTATGTAAATTTACACCAAAAA
>CAZKDA010000288.1:0-5096 GCA_964551455.1 uncultured Saprospiraceae bacterium | reverse complement strand
GCCACCGCCACCGCCGCCAGAATGAAGAGATGTACCGGCTCCACCCTGGCCAAGCGTACCTGCTACAGGAGCAGGAAATGCGAAACATGGGTCAAAACCCGCAGCACCTCCTGCGGTTTGAGTACCATTACCACCACTGGATCCGCAGTTGTCACCACATCCGACCATTACACCTGAAAGGCCGCCACCCTGGTTAGCATGACCACAACCACCAGCCCATTCTGCGCCACCACCGCCACCGGCAACAATAACGCGATTAGTGAGGGCAGTTCCGCCAACCCTGACGTCGGATGCACCACCACCAGTAGAACAGGTAGAAGCATCAGCGGCTCCAAGGCCACCTCCGTTGAATCCACCAGCGCTACCGGCCTGACCGGCACCACCAACGTAAATATTCAATACAGTACCCGGGCTAACAGCAAGGTCGCCGGCAGAATATCCGCCGTCGCCACCCATTGGCACACCGGGACAAACAGAGGAGTTCAAAGTGGCATTTCCACCTTCGGCACCCCATACTTCAATAAAAACCGATGTTACTCCCGGTGGTACTGTCCAGGTCTGTACTGCACCGGTGTAATTGAATGTCTCAGTGGTTTGCGCATCAACTGATTGAGTGAGCAATACTGAAAATGCTAATGCTCCTAATATCCGCAAGCATGCAATTTTAATAGAAAAAAGTCTATTTCTACTCATAATACTTTTTTGATTTGTATAAAAATTAAGTTAAAAAATTGAATTAAATAAAAAATCCTATCAGAGGCATTCCAATGATTGGACGAAGTTGTCTTGGTATTAGTGGTTTGTTTTTCATTTTGATAATTACAGAACTTTAAAATTTACCCATGAAGGGTTAAAATAAAGAGAATCCATTCATCATGTATAGTCTGTCTTTCAGAAACTTTTCATTTATTCACTTGCTCTTGTTTTTTGCATCAATTCGTATTGAGCAGGAATATTTTCTAAGATTCTTCAATGGTGCCGATCGCCCCAGGCAGCCAGGTGAATGTGATTAAACTTTAAATCAGGCCTTTAAAAAGTTCCTGCTGATTAGGATTCGTTTTAAAAGCCTAATTATTTTTTACGGTCCTTATCTATGACTTTTGAAAATTGAAGCTAAAACAGGATAAGAATATATCTCATCAAATGTAAAAGCCCAGTTTTTGGAAAGGGTCTCAAATTCCATATAAAAATTTGAAACATATAAATATACTTAAGGCCTCAGTTTTTACAAAACTATTTGCTAGAAAAATATTTTTTTTTCTAAAAAGCAGGCTTTTTGTCCAAATTCAGTCAATACAACATTTTAAACACGAAATGTTTTTTACTCCAGCTCTAAATCAAACCTTGATTTAGAGCTGGCTCAATCCTGACAAATTGCAACGATAAAAAATAAAATCCCCGTTGAATTACATTTGCGTATCTTTCAAGTCTAATAAGAAATTAATCCCTTAACAATCAGCTTGAAAAGTATTTTTATTAATATATTGTATCCTTTTAGACAGAATTTAAAACACCTTTGTTATATATTATGATAAGCCTTGTCAATTCTACAAAATATTCACTTTTATTGCTGTTTTTAGCTGTGGGTTGTGGAGAGAGAACCTCAGAAAATCAATCCGCTAATATGCTTGAACCAGTACCCCTGAAATCTTCCGGATTCAACTTTCATAACACGCTTAGGGAAACTGTTGAATTAAACTACTTTACATACAATTATTTTTATAATGGAAGCGGTGTGGCGATCGGGGACATCAATAATGACGGCCTGCCTGACATTTTTATGGTCGGTACTTTGGTGGAAAACAAACTTTTTCTGAACAAGGGAAATATGATTTTTGAAGACATCACCGAAAAAGCAGGAGTGGGCGGCGGAAATATCGGGGGAATGAGTACCGGAGCAACAATGGCCGATGTCAACAACGATGGCTGGCTCGATATTTACGTGTGCAAATCAGGCCCCTTTGAAAAACTCGCCCAAACCACAAATCTCCTTTTTATCAACAACGGCGATAACACTTTTTCGGAAAAAGCGCTGGAATACGGGCTGGCAGATTATGGATTTTCCACAATGGCCAGCTTCTTTGATTACGACAAAGACGGATTCCTCGACATGTATCTGCTGAGCCACCGCATTGATTTTAAATACAGCCTTGAAGATCTCGTAAACAAACAAGATGTATGGGACAAAGAAGCCAGCGACAAACTTTTCCGAAACAACGGCGACGGCACTTTCACCGATGTCTCGAAAGAAGCAGGCCTCATCGGCGATTTTTACGGTTACGGATTGGGCGTATCTACTGCTGATCTCAATGGAGATGGCTGGCCGGATATTTATGTTTCCAATGACTTTTCGGGTGTTGACTACTACTATGTCAATTTAAAAAACGGCGCTTTCCGGCAAGAGATACTCCAAAGCATGAAGCACATTTCCAACAATGGCATGGGCTGCGATGTGGCCGATTTTAATAACGACGGATTTGCTGACCTCGTGCAGGTGGATATGACCGCCAAAGATCATTATCGTCAAAAGACCAATATGGGCGCCATGAAGCCAGAACAGTTTCAATACCTTACCGAAAACGGGCTTCACTATCAGTATATGCTCAACAGCCTGCAGTTGAACAATCGCAATGGTACTTTCAGTGAAATCGGACAGCTCGCCGGCATTGCAACAACCGATTGGAGCTGGGCTTCAATTTTTGCCGATCTGGACAATGATGGCTGGAAAGACCTCTACGTCACTAACGGCCTGAAAAGAGATATGCGAAACAACGACATGCTGCAAACCACGAATCCCAAATACGTACAGGGATTCGGCGATGAAAATGTGTTACAAGCGCTCGAGCAGGTTCCAGCCGTAAAACTTCCGAATCCGGTTTTCCGGAACAATCATGATCTGACTTTTTCAGATGTTACTTCTGCTTGGGGCGCCGATGTTCCCATGAACTCTAACGGCGCAGCAATCGCCGACCTCGATCTCGATGGCGATCTTGACATCGTGGTTAACAATATCGATGATTTTGCAGTGATCTTCCGCAACAACGCCAATGTTATAACCAAGAATAATTTTTTGAAATTAAAACTGAATGGAGATAATAAAAATCCATTTGCCATTGGCGCTATCGTAACCCTCAAGACCGGCAATGATCTTCAATACCAGGAATTGCAAAACGCACGGGGATACCAGTCATCTTCAGATTATATCCTTCATTTCGGAATCGGCGACAAAACCCTCGTTGATGAGATCAAAATCAATTGGAATGACGATAAAATTTCTTTGTTGAAAAATGTAAAAGCCAATCAGACCATCATAGCGGATCATAAAGATGCAAAAGAAGATGATCAAAAGAGGCAGCCTCAAACCACTCCGATCTTCAAAGATATTACAGCCAGCAGCGGCATCACTTACCGTCATTTGGAAAACGAATTCGACGATTTCGCCAGAGAGATACTGCTTCCGCACAAAATGTCAACCAACGGCCCTTACGTAGCGGTTGGCGATGTCAACAACGATGGCCTGGACGATTTTTTTGCAGGCGGAGCCAAAAACCAATCCGGAG
Source organism: uncultured Saprospiraceae bacterium (assembly GCA_964551455.1). GTDB lineage: Bacteria > Bacteroidota > Bacteroidia > Chitinophagales > Saprospiraceae > JAHDHW01. Next base: position 1,536 of record CAZKDA010000288.1, on the reverse strand, counting down.
AACTTTACCTCCAAAACGATGATGCTACTTTTTCAAAATCATCTGTACAACCCTGGGAAAAGGACAAAATTTCGGAAGATATAGGCGCCTTGTTTTTCGATGCCGATGGCGATAATGACCTCGACCTGTATGTTTGCAGCGGCGGGAATGAATTTGATCCCGATGATCCCAATCTTCAGGATCGTTTATACCTGAATGACGGAAAAGGCAATTTTACAAAAACAAAAAATAAGCTCCCGGTAATGCTGACCAGCACCTCCTGCGTCGTGGCTGCTGATTACGACAACGACGGCGACCTCGATCTTTTTGTCGGCGGGCGTCAGGTTCCAGGCAGATATCCCTTTCCGGCAAGAAGTTATATTTTGAAAAATGATAACGGCACTTTCTCCGATGTGACCTCCGAAATCGCTCCGGAGTTAGAAACCCCTGGAATGGTGACCCAAGCAGTGTGGACGGATTTCGATGCCGATGGTTTTGTTGATCTCGTGATTGTTGGAGAGTGGATGCCTGTCAGCCTTTTTCGCAACAATAACGGACGTTTTGAAAATATTACAGAAACGGCTGGAATGGATTATAGCACAGGCCTCTGGTTTTCAATCACTGCCGCCGACTTTGATGCAGACGGCGATGTGGATTTTGTGGCTGGCAACCTGGGCAAAAACACAAAGTATAAGGCTTCAAAAGAAGCTCCTTTCGAAGTTTATTGTACAGATTTTGACAACAACGGAACTTTCGATATCGTGCTTGGCAAATATGAAAAAGGTGTCTGCTACCCGGTCCGCGGCAGAGAATGCTCCTCACAACAAATGCCTTTTATAAAAAACAAATTCCCCACATTCAATGAGTTTGCAAAAGCAGATATTGAAACGGTTTATGGAGAGGCAAGCCTCGAAAAAGCCCTAAGTTATCAAGTTTATGAATTAACTACTTCTTTTATCGAAAATAAAGGTAATGGCCAATTCGAAATAAAAACCCTTCCGGTTGAAGTACAATTCGCCCCTGTCTTTGGGTTGTTAACCGGTGATTTTAACCAGGATGGCCACCTTGACATTCTGGCGTCCGGGAATCTTTACGGCGCTGAAGTAGAAACTACCCGTTATGACGCCTCCGTCGGAACGCTTCTTTTGGGCGATGGAAATAATAACTTCATTCCGGCACATTGCACAGAAAGCGGATTTTTTGTAAATGGTGATTCCAGAGGTTCCGCTTCCATAAAGATCGGAAAAGACCAGCGACCCGGAGTGATCGTTATGAACAACAATGATAAATTGCAGATATTTATCACAAACAGGATTACGAATTGATTAATTGATTTTTATTATAACAAGAAACAAAAAAGCCCCGCTCAAACGAGCAGGGCTTTCTTTTTTAACCGAATATTTTATTCAAAAGATCAATCCAGCAGGATCATTCTTCGGGTAGCGGTTTCGCTGTCTGTACTCAATTTGTAGTACAGCATGCCCGCTCCCTGGAGGTCGCTTCTGCTGATCTCTTCCATGTTCATTCCGGCGCTGTAATCGCCCCGGATCACTTTCA
>CAZKDA010000287.1:0-5121 GCA_964551455.1 uncultured Saprospiraceae bacterium | reverse complement strand
CTGCCATGCGGTTTCGGGGTTTTTATTTTAGCCGGGAAGCGTCCGGAAGCACTATTGGGAATTTCAGACTCTAAAATTTCACTTACCGAATCTGTGTCATAAAATCGACAGCTCTTTTTTTAATTACCATTAGGAATCCCAATACGTTTTTTCTATACCACAAAACGGGTAATTTTCAAAATTTACTACCCCGATCATTGTATTTTTTATATTAGAAAATAATTTCAGATCAACTTGCAATCGCTTAATTATCAGTTATTTACAAAAAAACCCTAAGTGAATTACGCAGTTGTTCAAGACAAAAGGTGGCAATGAATTTGCAGCCATTTCAATATTGACAAGAGGTTAGAAAAAATCAAAACCCGGACAACCGAACAGCCCCATTTTCGAACCGGTTTTCTCCAAACTTTAATGTCACACAAATTTTATAGCACACATTTTTTTACCAAAATTTTTATACTATGATGATCCAAACCTCAAAATCTTTTCTGTTTACATTCTGCTTCTTTCTTGCCTTTTTTACATGTACCTCTACGATCATTTCACAAACTGAATACTACACAAAAGTTTCCTCCTCGAATGGCTATGATGTGGAAATTGTATTGACGCCGGTTGATATTCAGGCTCCATCTTCCTGCCCCTGGGGATACAATTTCAATGTAGTGATAGAATACAATGTCAGGTTTTCGGGAAGAAATGCCCCAAGCTCGTTATACACGCTTCAAGGCAACATGAATTGCGGAAATTTTCTCAATAACTTTTTCAACCTTCCCAACGACGGCGGTGCAGGAACGGTTGTAACGGTCGGGAATCCCTGGAATTCAAACACCGATTGTGCAACAGCCACTGTGCAATCGTTACTGTGCAATTCATTTGATTTAAAAATACACGGCCCGGGCATTCCTTCTCAAACCATCCACATGTCGATTGCATTGCCAGTGGAGTTGTTTCAATATGAGGTAAACCTGAAAAACAACAATGTCCGGATCGACTGGGCTACCCAATCCGAAACCAACTGCGACTATTTCGAGGTGGAACGATCAAGAGACGGCTACCATTTTGAAACAATAAGTAAAGAAACCGGTGCGGGCAACAGCGAATCGCTCCGTTACTATTCGACCACCGACCGCTTCCCGTTTGAAGGAAAATCTTACTACCGGCTCAAGCAGGTTGACTTTGACGGAACGACTACCTATTTCGATATAAAAATGGTGGAAAACAACGACGGCTTCACCGACCAATACGGCCTCAGCGTTTTTCCAAACCCGATCATGGAACACGAAAAATTCAACATCGGCCTTGACGGATTCGCTGGAAACACCGTCCAGATAAACATCGTGAACATGACTGGCGTGCTGATCTACTCCGATGAATTTACGATCAACCAGGAACGAGAACTCATCGAATTGTCATCCGATATTATTCCGGGTTCGGGAACATACATCGTCAGCATCCTTTCAAACAAACGCTGGTACCACTATAAGTTCAACTACCTGCTGTAAAGTATCCGCTTCCACAATAGCGGAAAACACAAAAACCCGAAGCTGCCATGCGGTTTCGGGTTTTTTATTTTGAACCTCTGTATTGCCTGGATCATTTCAGGTTTTCGAGCAATGCCTTGAATCGCGGCAGGTCGCGTACATTGTCCAGGTCGCTGTCGTTGAGGTAATAATTCCTTTGGGTAAGACCGGCTTTCACGCTAGCCTCCAGCAATTCCAGCGCTTTTGTTTTTTTGTTGAGCAGGGAATAGACACAGCCGGCGTTGTAAAGCAGCATCGGATCACTGGGATCGATCTCAAGGGCGCGTTTCAGCCATTCCATACCTTTTTCTTTTTCACCAAGCGCAACCAATCCGTTGGCGCCAAGATAGAGCGCACGCGCATCGTTTTCGTTGATATTCAAAATACTTTCGACGGTGGCGATACCTTGTAGTCTTGCTTTTTTTGACAATTCGTGGATGCCCATAACGTCGTAGATCTGACCAGCCAGCAAGATGGCCTGATAATCTTCGGGGCGTATTCTGCTCGCTTCTTCGTATAGGCGGGCGGCTTTGTCAAATTTGCCCTGGAAGCTGCAAACCTTGGCATAATGATACCAGGCATCGAACAAATATGAATTGATGGAAATCGCTTTTTCAAAACTGGCTTCTGCTTTTTTAAACTGTTTTTTCAAAGTGAGTACAACGCCCTGAGAAGTGTAGGTTTCAGCGAGCAAAGGGCCGAGTTCGATGGCCAGCTTACTTGCCTGGCTGGCATTTTTCAGGTTTTCTTTTGTCTTTTCGCCGTGCATGTACAAATAGGCATAACTGTCGGCAAGGCCGCAATAAGCCAAAGCGTATTCCTTGTCGATCTTAATAGCTTCGCGGAACATTTCAATCGCAGCAAGTATAGACTTATGACTGAACTGATAATAATGCTGCCGCCCTTTGAGGTAAAAATCATAAGCAGCAACATTGTTGGTCTGGCGGTTTTGTACACAGCATTCCTGTTCCGGGATCAGCTTGATCTTCAGCGCTTTTGCAATGCTTTGCGCGATACTGTCCTGTAGGGCGAACACGTCTTCAATTTTGCTGTCAAAACGTTCAGACCACAAGGTCAGACCTGTGCTACAATCGACCAACTGAGTAGAAATGCGCAAATGGTTGCCTTTCTTCCGGACGGAACCTTCGAGGATCACCGTCGCGTTGAGTATCTTTCCAATTTCGCGGGCGTCGAGGTTTTTCCCTTTCAGGGCAAAAGTGGAGCTTCGTGCGATGACTTTCAAGCCATAGATATTGCTGATAGCCAGGATGATCTCTTCGGAAATGCCATCGCAAAAGTATTCCTGTTTGGGTTCGGCGCTCAGATTGGCAAACGGCAACACAGCGATCCTGGGTTCTGAGGTTCCGGTAAGTGGTGGCGGAAAGTCGTCTTTGACGCCGGGGATGACGAGTTGGAGCAAGCGTTCGGGCTGTTCAAAACCTTTGAGCAGATACTGGCCCAGATCGATCAGCGCCACGCCCTGTGGCAGTGCGCCAAAAAGCATAGTGCTGGCTTCTTCGGAAAGCAAAACCTGCGAACCATACGAAGCATTACATATCCGGGAAGCCTTGTGCACCTCGATACCCGTGTATCCGGTAGCAGTGGGTTGAGCTATGCCGGAATGGATGCCGATGCGGACTTTCAGTCCGATATCGGTAGCCCAGCTTTCAAAGGTGAAAGCCTGTTGGATATCAACTGCTGCGGAAACTGCCTGGTCGATTTTTTCGAAAACGATGAAAAAACCATCCCCCGCAGTGTCGATCTCGTGGCCTTTGTAACGAGCGATAATACGGCGGATAATGGCTCTGTGCCGTTCCAGGATCAGCGCATAAGATTCGCCGAGTTGTTGGGCGAGCCTGGTAGCTCCTTCTATGTCGGTAAAGAAAAATGTGATTTTATCTTTTGGCAGTTTGGTCATTTTGGTTTTATCAGGCGCTTCGTGTAAAGTTGGGTCATTGGGTTTCGGGCTTGTAAGTATGTTCATTTTTTTGAAATATGGATTGAAAAATGGCGAAATCCGGGTTGCAAAGTTTCAGAAAATTTCCCGAATAAACTTAAAAAATACATTAAATCTGGTTCAATGGTTTGAAGCGGGAAAAATGTCGGCATGCTTCCGCTTTTGAGTAAGTTAAAACGCCTGATCGAGCTTTATAGTTCAAAAGTATTTAAGGGTTTGAACAGAAAACAGACGAGGTTGTTATGGAGAAGGAGCCTGCTCTTTTTAAGGAAAATGATGTAATTTTGGCAAAAAATCAGGGAAAAGAAAAAATATGTTTGTACTGCTCATTTCATTGGTTATCGGGATGTTTGTGGCGATGTTGTTTCTCAACGTGTATTTTCGGGTCAGGGTGTTGAAAGTTTACAAGATATTGGTTCAGAATGAAGTTCAGTTCGACGCCAGGCATTTGTTCAACAAAACCAAAATGGACGCCGATATCATTCCGAAGTATCCGAAACAAAAAGAAAATATCGAACTGTTCGTTAGGCATATCCGATATTCCATCCGGATGGCAACAGTACTCATATTTTTGATCACCTTGTTTGGAGCGATTTTGATGTATTACCGTTAAAATAAATAACATTTGGAAGGCTATGTTTCCGGCACGAAAGACAACCGGCATGCGTTTTATAGAACATTACACATATCCAGAACAAAATTCTCATCGATGAAAAATCTCATTCAATTTCTTATCTTTTTTAGCTTTTCAGTTTTCATGTCAAGCTGCTTTGAAATCACGGAAGAAGTAAACATGAAAAATAATGGTTCGGGCGATGTGCTGCTCACCATAAATCTCAGCGAAAGCAAAGACAACCTCAAAGCCTTCTGGAAAATGGATAAAGTGGAAGGAGTGGACGTTCCCCAAAAAATGGAGATAGACGCCGATATTGCCAAAGTGAAAAAAGCGCTGTCCGCCGTCAAGGGGATATCCAATGTGAAAACAACCGCCAATTACGAAGAATTTATCTTTACCGTCAGCAGCTCTTTTGACAATGTAAATACCCTGAACAAAGGCATCAACGCCGTAGTATCCGAGCTGAACCGCACCCCGCTGCCCATCATCAAAAAGGACAATTTTTACTTCGCTCCCGGAAAGTTTTCCCGCCTGTTCAAATACGGCAACGACTTCCAACTCGACGAAACAGAATACAACAACCTCGGCATTTCTTACCGCTTCATCATGGAAACCGCAAAGATCGTCGGTATCTATCGTTTTGAAAAACCCATCAAAAGTTTTACAAACAAAAAAGCCGAACTCTCGCCCAGCAAAACAGCCCTGAAGTTTGAATCCACCGTTGCCGAACTCATCAAAGGAATGACTTCCATCGAAAACGAAATTACTTTTTGAAGGGATTGCTGATGTGCTGATCCTGCCCCGACCTGTCGGGGTTGTTGATTTGCGGATTTGCTAATCTGAAGTTGCTGGTTGCTGGTTACAAGTTGCTAGTTTGACCCATCAACCCAGTCAACCAAAACACCACAGTACCACAATACCAAATCATCGCACATGTCCCGTACCGCCAGGTCGGGATCACCTCATCAATAAATCACTTCTGCTTTTTATCTATTAAATAAATCCAAATCCTTATTTTTGTCCGATTG
>CAZKDA010000286.1:0-5125 GCA_964551455.1 uncultured Saprospiraceae bacterium | reverse complement strand
GTCCCGCTTTTTCGAGAAAAAGCGGGATTCGCTACGATATGGTATTATGGTGTTATGGTATTATGGAACACAGTTATTAGCTCATAACTTTTAACTCATAAACCCTTTCTACCGTCTATTCTCTGAAGTCTGATATCTATTATCTACTGTCTGATGTCTCATGTCTGGCGTTGAATATTCTTAAAAAAAGATCGGAATTAGGTATTATTATCTTATTTTTACGGCCTGCAAGCTTTCGACTTCCTAAAATATCCGGCAAACACATTATCACAGAAACCAATCACTAGACCCCTATGAGATTCAATAACATTCTGGAAGCTATCGGCAACACGCCGCTCATCAGGCTCAACAAAATTACCCGCGGAATCAAAGGCGAGGCTTACGCCAAAATGGAATCAATGAACCCCGGACTTTCTGCCAAAGACCGGATCGCCATCCACATGATCGAAAAAGCGGAGCAGGAAGGAAGGCTCAAACCCGGCGGCACGATCATCGAAGCTACATCCGGCAACACGGGCTTCAGCATTGCCATGATCAGCGCCATTCGCGGATACCGTTGTGTACTGACCGTCACCAGCAAAGTTTCAAAAGAAAAGATCAATCTCCTCAAAGCTATGGGCGCCAGGATCGTGATCTGCCCCAATAGTGTCAAGCCCGACGATCCGGCTTCCTACTACGAAAGGGCTAAACAATTCGCCAGGGACATCCCGAATTCCTTGTATCTCAACCAAAATTTTAACCTTGACAATTGCCAGGCGCATTATTTGACCACCGGCCCCGAAATCTGGAAACAAACCGAAGGTCAGGTCACACATCTCTTTTGCAGCACCGGCACCGGCGGTACATTGAGCGGCACAGCCAGATATCTGAAAGAAAAAAATCCGGATATCAAGATCGTGGCTATTGACGCTTACGGCTCGGTGTTGAAAAAATATTATGAAACCGGCATTTACGATGAAAATGAGATATATTCTTATCGCATCGAAGGCACCGGCAAAAATATCATCCCGGCGAATGTCGATTTCGACGTCATTGACCAATACGTAAAAGTCACCGACAAGCAAAGCGCCTTCAAAGCCCGCCGGCTGGCCAAACAGGAAGGCCTGCTCGTGGGGTATTCCAGCGGCGCGGTGATGCAGGGTTTGTTTGAGATCAGAAATGAAATGTCAAAAGACAGCGTGGCGGTGCTCATCTTCGCCGACCACGGCAGCCGTTATCTGGGTAAAATCTTTAATGACGAGTGGATGGAAGAACAGGGATTTCTCTATGGCCAGAAAAATTTCAAATACATGCTCCGTTTCCGGAAATTCCTTAGAAGTATTTAACGCATAGATTTTTATAAGACACGGATCAAAGTGGTTTGTATTGTTCGATCAGTGCAAACCACTTTGTTTTCATTTATGGTTCAAAAAATAAGGTTGTTCAAAAATAAAAATTACAAAAGTTGAAAACCATTAGGGGTACGACTCCGCTGGAGTCGAAATCTTTTGGCAAACCGGTTTTCTAACGTAATGTGATCCCGACGCGCCCCGATGAGCGAATCGGGGCAGGTCGGAATTAGCCTGATAGTTTTCAAAAAGCTCCTGACCGCAGCCTGCCTGCCTTTAGCACCCGCCCGCCCGTGGCAGTCGGGCTGGTTCAGGCAGGCGCGGTCATAGTACGTTAGCTTATTGAAATAATATCAAAGCGACCCCATAGCGGGTCGTACAAAAAAACATCAAATGCCTCCGGATAATTTAAGTGAGTTATTTTTGAACACCATCAATAAAATCCCTGAGCAAAACGATATAAAACAAAAGTTTTATTGTTGTTTATTTTTTAAAACAAATAATTTAATTTAGACTTATTTTTTTTATCTTTGTAAACTGAGATTGCAATCGAATATTGATTTCTTCCGTAAACTTTTTTTAAGTCTCAGTCATTAAGTTTCTTTGCTTTAAGTAAACGGCAGATAGGAAAGTTTTAAATATTATAGGTGTAAAGGAATGTTTACAGATTATCAAAACTTTACAATCCGAAATCTAAGGTCTATAGTCTGATGTCTAAAATCTGAAATCTAACCTTTCCGGCAAAAATTATGAGTAAAAACAACAGCATGAGCGATAATATCGATCCGCAGAACGGAGAACCCTCCGCTTCCATCATCACCCTTTCCGGAATGTACCAGGATTATTTCCTGGATTATGCTTCTTATGTCATTTTGGAAAGAGCCGTGCCCTCGGTGGTTGACGGGCTTAAACCCGTGCAGCGCCGCATCCTGCATGCCATGAAGGAAATGGATGATGGCCGCTACCACAAGGTCGCCAATGTCATCGGCCAAACCATGCAATACCATCCGCACGGCGATGCTGCCATTGGTGCTGCGCTGGTCAACCTGGGGCAGAAAAACCTGCTGATCGATTGTCAGGGTAACTGGGGCGATATCCGGACCGGCGACGGTGCGGCCGCTCCTCGTTATATCGAAGCCCGCCTTTCAAAATTTGCGCTGGATGTGGCTTTCAATTCACAGACTACCAACTGGCAATTGACCTACGATGGCCGCAAAAAGGAACCTATCAATTTGCCGATGAAATTTCCGCTGCTGTTATCGCAGGGAGCAGAAGGCATTGCAGTTGGGCTTTCCACTAAAATATTACCGCACAATTTTATAGAACTGATAAAGGCTTCCATAAAAATCCTGGAGGGGAAATCCATGAAGATCTACCCGGATTTCGAAACCGGCGGATTGATCGACGTTACTAATTATAACTCCGGAAAGCGCGGTGGAAAAGTTGTCGTCAGGGCTTTGATCGAGCAGGTTGATAAAAAAACGCTCGCGATCCGCGAACTTCCTTATGGCGTGACAACCGCCAATCTCATAGAAAGCATCGTGAAAGCCACCGAAAAAGGAACCATCAAGATCAAAAAGGTTGTGGACAACACCGCCAAAGATGTGGAGATTTTAGTCGAACTCGCTCCCGGCGTTTCTCCCGATGTCACTATCGATGCCTTGTATGCTTTTTCAAATTGTGAAGTCTCCATCTCGCCCAATGCCTGCGTGATCATTGACGACAAACCTCATTTCCTTACGGTCAACGAAATTCTGGAGATCTGTACGGAAAATACCAAGTCCTTGCTCCGTCTGGAATTGGAAATCAAAAAAGCAGAGCTTGAAGAAAAATGGCATTTCGCCAGTCTGGAAAAAATATTCATTGAAAAAAGGGTTTACCACGAAATTGAAGAATGCGAAACCTGGGAAGCGGTCATCGAAACCATCGACAGGGAACTGCAAAAATATATTGTAACCCCCAAAGATAACCCATTAAAAACCGATAAAAGGCTCCGCCTCATGCGCGACATCACGGAAGAGGATATCGTCCGCCTTACCGAGATCAGGATCAAACGCATCTCAAAGTACAATACCTTCAAAGCCGACGAACTGATCGCTAAAATCGAAGAAGAACTCGCGCAAGTACACCACGACCTGGCGCATCTGACTGAATTTGCCATAGCCTATTTTGAAAACCTGCTCGCCAAATACGCAAAGGGCAATGAGCGGCGTACCAAGATTGCAGAATTCGATGCCATCCAGGCCACGCAGGTTGTAGCCAACAACGCCAAATTGTACGTCAATAGCAAGGAGGGCTTTGTCGGTTATGGATTGAAAAAAGATGAATTTATCAGTGATTGTTCGGATATTGATGACATTATTGTGTTTAGAAAAGATGGCAACTTCAAAGTCGTTCGCATTGCTGAAAAAGTTTTCGTCGGAAAGGATATCATCCATGCTGCGGTCTGGAAAAAAGGCGACGACCGAACGACTTACAACCTGATCTACGTGGATGCCAAATCCGGCCGTGCTATGGCCAAGCGTTTCAACGTAACTGCGATCACGCGGGACAAAGATTACGACCTGACCAAAGGAAGCGGCAACTCTAAAATCCTGTATTTTACTGCGAACCCGAACAGCGAATCAGAAGTCGTAAATATCCAGTTATCGCAAGGATGCAAAGCCAAAAAGAAAGTGTTCGATTTCGATTTTTCAGAAATCGCCATAAAAGGACGATCCTCTCTGGGCAACATAGTGACCAAATACCCCGTCAGGAAAATCACCCAACTCGAAGTCGGCAAATCGACGCTAGGCGCCCAAAAAGTGTGGATGGACGAAGTAAGCGGGCGCCTCAACAATGATGAACGGGGCCTTTATCTCGGCGATTTTGACACCGGAAATGCTTTACTTGCTTTATATTCCGACGGAACCTATGAGGTTGCCGACCTGGACATGATGCGCCGTTTTGACCCGAAAGAAATTATCGCTATCCGCAAATTTGATCCGCAAACGATCATCAATGCCGTTTATTTTGATGGTGCAAAAGGATGGACAATGGTTAAGCGTTTTCGGGTTGAAACCAGCACCAACAACCAAAAATTCAATTACCTGACCGAACACAAATCTTCCAAACTCTTATTTGCATCGGTCAATGAAAATCCGCGCATCCGTTACAGCATGAAGGTCAAATCCAAAAAGATCGACGGCGAGATCAATATCGCGGAATTCATCGACGTCAAAGGCTGGAAAGCCCTCGGCAACAAACTCAGCGACCAAAAGCTCAGTGGTATCAAAGAAGTAGAAAACGTCCCCCTCAAAGACAAGTTGACCGCCGGTGATTCCATCGAATTCGACATGGACAGCAATGGTCAGGGTAAGATGTTTTGAATACCACAGGATTTTATCATCTTCTGCTTCTGGATCTTTTTCCACATTTGTCTTGCAATAGTACGATCAAGCCCTGAAAGAGCCTGCCACTGCCTGCCACGCCAATGGCGTGGGCGTAATCCACCCGCCATTGAGCGTCGGCATTCGTGAATTTCGCTCGCGGCAGCATTCGTGCATTTACCGCCTTGCGGTACAGGCAGTGGCTAAAAAACCATCACCGCACCAGCGCCACATCCCCCTTGAAAACCCGCTTCTCCCCATCCACAAACTCAACCTCCGCGAAATAAACGTAAACTCCGGGATTCAAAAACTTCCCATTGAGCGAACCATCCCAGCCGGAGGCGGAGGTTATGCAGCGTATGGTTCTGGCGATTGTGCGATCCCGCTTTAGTCAAAATCTGACTAAAGCGGGATCGTATTTTTTTCCTT
>CAZKDA010000285.1:0-5128 GCA_964551455.1 uncultured Saprospiraceae bacterium | reverse complement strand
GAGGAAGCTTTACAGTGAAAAACAAAAAAGATCAGCAGCTTTACCTTGAAATGTATAACCTTTTCGGGCAAAAAGTGAAAGCTGTCAGCTTCACAGGCGAAGCTGAGATCAATATCGGCGGTCTGCAAAAGGGATTGTACATCCTAAGCTTCAGAACAGCCGGAGGTGAGCAGGCTTTGGTGGAACGGCTGATGGTGGAATGATCTGCGCCGCCATCACAAAAAAAGCCATCCCGATGCATTGGGATGGCTTTTGTAATTTTTCACTTTGTAGTACAAAACCCCTAATTTCACCCCTTCAATTTTTCAACAAACACTTAGGAAAACCATGACCAAACAACTGATAGAATGCGTACCGAATTTTAGCGAGGGACGCGACATGAGCATCATCAAACAGATCACCAATGAAATTGAAAGCGTGGAAGGGGTAAAACTCCTGGACGTCGATCCTGGCAAAGCTACAAATCGCACGGTTGTGACTTTTGTCGGCGAACCGCAGCCCGTTATCGAAGCGGCTTTTCTGGCTATAAAAAAAGCCTCCGAACTGATCGATATGAGCAAACACAAAGGCGAGCATCCGCGAATGGGCGCTACGGATGTATGCCCGCTCATTCCCATTGCCAATATCACGATGGAAGAAACGGCAAAGTATGCACATCAACTGGCCGAGAAAGTCGGCAAAAGTCTGGATATTTCCTGCTACATGTACGAAGCTGCTGCCACCAAAGCCCAATGGAAAAACCTGGCTACGGTTCGTTCGGGTGAATACGAGGCGCTGCCGGAAAAGCTCAAAAAGCCGGAATGGAAACCTGATTACGGTCCGGCCAAATTCAACCCAAAGGCCGGCGCAACAGCTATCGGGGCACGCGATTTCCTGATCGCTTACAATGTCAATCTGAACACCACTTCTGTACGCCGCGCCAATTCCGTTGCTTTCGATGTACGCGAACAGGGACGGGTGAAGCGGGAAGGCAATCCAATCACCGGAAAGGTCGTCAAAGATGAAAACGGCCAGGCGGTTCGCGTTCCGGGAACCTGCAAAGCGGTGAAAGGCATCGGCTGGTACATCGAAGAATACGGCATTGCCCAGATCTCCATGAACCTGACGAATATCAACGTCACGCCATTGCATATTGCTTTTGAGGAATGTTGCAAAAGCGCCGAAAGCCGTGGTATGCGCGTGACCGGCTCCGAACTGGTAGGGCTGGTACCCTTGAAAGTGATGCTCGATGCCGGCAAATATTTTCTTGAAAAGCAGGAGCGTTCAAAAGGCGTTTCCGATGAAGAGATCATAAAAATTGCCGTAAAATCAATGGGGCTTGACGAACTCAACCCATTCGATCCTAAGAAAAAGATCATCGAATACCAACTCCGGGACACCGGCTCAGCTCCGCTGCTAAACATGAACCTTCGCGAATTTTCCAATGAAACCGCATCGGAAAGCATCGCTCCGGGCGGGGGATCGATTTCCGCTTATGTCGGGGCTTTGGGTGTATCACTGGCCGTGATGGTTGCCAATTTGTCATCGCACAAAAGAGGCTGGGACAGCCGTTGGCAGGAATTCTCCGGCTGGGCGGAAAAGGGGCAGGCCATCAAAGATAAATTGCTACACCTCGTCGATGAGGATACCAAATCGTTCAACGCCATCATCAACGCATTCCGCCTTCCAAAAGGAACGGACGAGGAAAAAGCGCAACGAAAAGAAGCTATACAAGCCGCTACCCGTTATGCCATCGAAGTGCCTTTCGAGGTGATGAAAAACACTTTGCAATCCTTTGAGGTCATCAAGGCGATGGCCGAAATCGGCAACCCCAATTCCGTTTCGGATGCAGCGGTGGGCGGGCTGTGCGCCAGGGCAGCCATTCATGGCGCCTTCCTGAATGTGAAGATCAACAGCGGCGATCTGGAGGATAAATCTTTTGTGGAAAAGACTTTGCAGGAAGCACAAAGTATGATCGATGCTGCGGATAAGGCTGAAAAAGAAATTTTGCAGATCGTCGAACAAAAAATGAAATAAATGCTGCGGTTACACAGGTCGAATGATTTTCAAATTTAGCTCTTGATTTCTAACCAATTATGATTTGCGTAATTTGTGTAAATTCGTGTCAAAAGATTTTAAAAAATTATGCCCGTTAACTTATCCGAAATGATGAAAATCAAATTTATCCTTTTTGCAACGTTGTTTTCCATTCTGGCGAAAGCCCAAAATACTTACACCTACATCACCGACCGGAAGTTTCTGGGGCCGGAAGATCTGATCGGTTACGATTTCCGCCCTGATTTTTTGGAAATTCCAGATGTAACGGAAAAACGGCTTAGTCCAGGTTCATACTCTTTTGGTATTTCTCCGAATAATCTTTACGTGGACGGGGATGAGATCAAAGGCGTTTACAGCGTCAATAATATTAATCCGACCGAGTACGGATATATCCTCAATCTCATGAATGCCCGAGACCCTACTTTACAGGGGCATTTGAAAGTGATCCTCACCAAATACGCGCAGGTCGAGGCGCTTGTGTTCAAACGATCGAACAAAGAACAGGAAATGATCTTTTACCTGCCCCAGGCGCCAGACAAATTGTGGGATGCCGAAAAAGCCTATTTCACACATAAATTTGATTACGAAATTACGCATCCTGACAGCCTCTGGGGGCAAAAGTTTTATCCTTTTATGCGCATCCATCGCGACGAAGGGGGCATCCAGGAACGGTTGCAAATGAATGACAGCACGAGTATCGAATTCGTGGAAAGGGTGACGATCATTGAAAAAAAGAAATCCAAAAAAGACCGCAAAGCTGAGGAGGAAGATATCGAGGAGGTGGTACTCGAAAATGTCGAAGGGTTGCCTGTTGAAACCGACAACGGCGCCGTGCCGCCCATAGAAGTTGTGGAAAACGATACGCTACCGGAGAAAGAACAAAAGGAAGATGTCAAAGTTAAGATCGTCAAAGAATACTTCGTCGTTATCCGCTCGATCATCACTTATGACAATGGCGCAAAAGAAGATAAAACCTGGGAAATCCCTGTGAAAAATAAATTCACGGAGTACCAGCGGGAAACCGCCGGCCTCAACCTGGAACCTTTTGAGTTTGTCATTCCAGGTGAGAAAAAAGGCGATGATATTTCCATCTTCCTGACCGAAAGGAGAACCATCAGCTCCATCAACGCTATGGGTAAAAAATTCCTCATGCGTGGGCATTAAGGCGTATGGCTATCTTAACGTGAGTTTGGATTTGAAAACTTCTTTCGCCACGCTGCCGACGTGGCTTGATTTCTCTTTGGTTTTGGGGTAAAGGGCGATGCCCTTTCAGGGCAATAAAATCGCAGGAGAGCTTTTTCGGACTATGTTGCTTAAAAACTGAAACCGATTGAGAACTGGAAAGAAACGTTGGTGTCCTTATCACTTCTGCTGATATAATTCATGCCATCGGAATTGTACCGGGAAATGTCATAAAAATTATTGGTGGCATCCACCAACCCGTAATTTCCTGAAAACATAACGAACAAGCCCTCATTGAGAAAAAATGACAAACCTCCCGTCAGGCCTAAGTCGAAAACATTAAAAAAGCCGCCACTTTTTTCAGCGTAATCCATGTAATAAGCGCCCACCCTTTTTGGAAAACGGATGTTCATATCCGGGCTCGCAAATTCGATCAGCTCTGTGTCGGCGGTAATATCGTCAGCAGAAGCGGGTTTGTCTTTCCGGTAGTTGAAATCGAGATCCTGGATGAAGTTAATTTCCGAAATTCCCAGGGAGCCGTCGTAGATATATTCGCCAAAGGCGGTGGACCCCACCAGCAGACCTACCAGCAAACCACCCTGGATTTCAAAACGCTTTCCGAGTTTGTAATACCCCGTGATCGGGAATGCAATGTACGAATTGCTCACCGTCAGGCGATAAGTTCGATGCCCTTCGGATTTGATCTGATTGTTGTTCAGTTCGTTGGTAAAAAATTGGAAGGAGTCGCCTTCGTATTTGTATTTCATCCCTCTTTGAGAATAGAATAATCCAGTTTTCATCCCGACGAGGTCGGTGAATTTAAAAATAATGATGCCGCCGACATGGAAGCCGGAGTTGAAATCAAAGGTTTCGAGGGCATTGCCGTTTGCATCGGTTTCGGAAGGGCCGTTGATCTTATTGAAATTCAAACCTACCCGGATGCCATAACCCATGTCCTGCGCTTTGCCGGATTGGATAAAAAACAACGATAAAAATACGAGTGTAAAAATTCGATTCATAAGTTGATTTTTTTGATGCCACGAGAAGCAGTAAGTGTTATAATAGATTTACCGTCAGGGAAATGTGCTTTGATTTTACTTCTCCTCTTCGAAAAAAATGGTTACAAAAACTTGCGCAAAAGTATTCGATTTTCTTCAATATCGCCGTGTTTTTCAAAACCAATGATCCGGAACCCGTTTTTTATGGCGAAGAGCAACATTGCCTTGTGGCGGTTTCTAGTTTTAAACGTCACGTGCGGATAGTTGTGCTGCTTTGCCCAGGATTCCTGCTCGTCGGCCAGCTTTTGTGCAATTCCTTTGTTCCGATGTTCCGGGAGTACCCCGCCCATCCAACTGTAAAAATAACCATCGCGTTCGTAACCGGCTTTAAAACCAACGAGTTTTGCACCGTCATAAGCTATAAGGATCAAATGCGGTTTGTTTTTAAAACGCCTTTCATATTCAGATGAACCGTGCGGTGAAACAAATTCCGGGATTTGCCTTGAAAGTTCGACGGCATCTTCAATCGTTCCTTTTTTAATTTTGTACGGGAATGCGTTTCTTTGCATGTTAATGATCTCCGGCAGTTGGTTGAAGTTGTAAATATCAATAAAAGAAATGCATTTTCTTATAAAAAAAACTAGCCGGATCGGATTAAAAAATAGTTGAAAAAATAAAATGAGCCGCCGAAACAAACTACAGAAGTTTGCAGAAATACTCAGTTTTCCCAATGTCTTTGAAAACTACGATCCTAAAAATCCTGCGTTAGTCGGACAGGATGGATTACCGGTAGATATGAAAGGGCGATGGGCTTCCGATTATTTTAAAAACAACAACCCCATAACGCTCGAACTGGCTTGCGGGCGCGGCGAATATACCTTGGGTTTGGCTGAAATATTTCCACAACGAAA
>CAZKDA010000284.1:0-5161 GCA_964551455.1 uncultured Saprospiraceae bacterium | reverse complement strand
GCTGGCCGGACGACGGGGGCGCATTTATCACCTTACCGCAGGTGCTCACCCTCCCACCGGGCAGCCGCAATATCATGCAATCCAACCTCGGCATGTACCGTATCCAGCTTTCAGGGAACGATTATGAGCAAAATAAAGAGATTGGTTTGCACTACCAGATCCACCGCGGCATCGGCGTTCACCACACCTTATATAATAATAGCGACGAACCCTTCCGGGCCAGCATCTTTGTAGGCGGGCCTCCGGCACATACATTTGCGGCCATTATGCCCATGCCGGAAGGAATGCCGGAGCTTACTTTTGCGGGAATGCTGGGCGGGCGCCGCTTTCGATATATTCGACAAGATGGTTATATCCTTTCGGCTGATGCAGATTTTTGTATCACCGGCACGATCCTGAAAAACTACAAAAAGCCCGAAGGGCCTTTCGGCGATCACTTGGGGTATTACAGCCTTGAGCATGATTTTCCGGTGATGAAGGTGGAAAAGGTTTACCACCGGAAAAATCCGATCTGGCATTTTACCGTAGTAGGCAGGCCGCCACAAGAGGATTCCAGCTTTGGCTACCTTATACATCAACTGGTCGAATTGCTGACGCCGCAGGAGTTTCCGGGAATCAAGGAGATCAACGCCGTTGATGCAGCCGGTGTTCACCCCTTGCTGCTGGCAATCGGCAGCGAGCGGTACATGCCTTTCCGCGAATCAAAACCCGAAGAAATACTCACCCAGGCCAACCGCATTCTTGGTACGGGTCAAACTTCGCTCGCCAAGTTTCTCATCATCGCTGCCAAAGATGATGATCCCAATTTGAATACGCATGATATTTCAAACTTTTTAAACCATGTGCTGGAAAGGGTGGATTGGAAAAGAGATCTGCATTTTCAAACCAAAACCACCATCGACACCCTCGATTATTCCGGCACAGGCTGGAATGCAGGATCGAAAGTGGTCATCGCCTGTTGTGGTGAAAAGAAAAGGACGCTGAGTGGCTCATTGCCCGAAAACTTTGATCTGCCCGCCGGTTTTTCGGAACCTTGTTTTGCACAAAAAGGGATATTGGTCATCAAAGCGCCAAAATATTCCGATGAAGTTTCCGGCGCTGAACAAGCTAAAAGCCTATCCCGGTATTTAGAAGCTTACAATTTGGAAAATATCCCGCTGGTAGTGCTCGCCGACGACAGCGGTTTCACTTCGCAAACCCTGAACAATTTCCTTTGGGTTACTTTCACCCGGTCAAATCCTTCGCACGATATTTATGGTGTAAAGGAATTTATCGAAAATAAACACTGGGGTTGCGAAGTGGCCTTGGTCATAGATGCCAGGGTGAAGCCACACCATGCTCCCCCGCTGATCGAAGACCCCGAGGTTTCAAAAAAAGCGGATCAGCTTTTTGCAAAGGGCGGCGAATTGGAAATGTTGGGTTAAATTTGTTGAACCCCGATATTTTTGAACCACAAAAGGAACAAAAGGGAACAAAAGTTTTTTATTTGTGGAGTCCCTGATCAAAAGCGGCATTCTTCGAATAAAAGACTACCTTTAAGCTAATTAAACCATCCTGGTAAAAAAATCTTATGGGGAATCGCTTTGTTTATTATTGTGTCTTGCTGCCAATTTCAATCCTCCCCTACCCTGTATTGTATTTATTTTCTGACTTTACTTTTATAGTATTATATCACCTGACCGGCTACCGGAAAAAAGTCGTTTTTCCCAATATTCAAAATTCATTTCCCCAAAAAACATTGGCGGAGCAAAAGGAAATCCAATACAAATTCTACCGCCATTTTTGCGACCTGATCTTTGAAGCGATAAAAGGGTTTTCTATTTCCGAAAAACAATTGTTAAAACGCATAACCTTTCACAATCCCGAAGTACTCGACCGCTTTTTCGATGAAGGAAAAGATGTGATCCTGGTGGGCGGGCATTACAACAACTGGGAGATATTTACCACCGGCATCGGCCTTTCGACAAAACATATTCCGGTGGGAATTTACAAACCACTGAGCAGCGCTTATTTCAATGAAAAAATGAAAAAATCCCGCGAGCGGTTCAGGTTACGATTGTGCCCGATGAAAGAAACCCGGGAATTTATAGAAAAGGATCTCGAAGTACCTAAAGCCATCATTTTTGCTATCGACCAAAGCCCTTCCAATGTTCACAGTTGCCACTGGATGAAATTTCTGAACCAGGACACGCCGGTATTTTACGGCGCTGAAAAATACGCCAGGGAATTCAACCTCCCGCTGGTATTCGGCGCTATCCACAAAGTCAAAAGAGGTTTTTACGCCCTGGAGTACGAAGTGCTTTGCGAATTTCCAAACCTTATGGATGAAAATGCGATCACGGAAATGAACACCTGGAGGCTTGAAAAAGACATCGTTGCACGACCTGAGTTCTGGCTCTGGAGCCACCGCCGATGGAAACACAAACGCCCTGAAAGCCGCATTTTGCCAGATCATTGAATATTTCGTGGTTTTGGTCATTTACAAATTTTTAAATCTATTCTTTTGAAAAAATAAAAATAAGTGGATACCTTAACGCCGCTTTTTTGCAAAACAAATCATCAACCAAATACCCGTATGAGGATCAACAAACTTTTACTCTTTCTCGCAGGCATTTTAAATCCATTTTTCATCTTAGCTCAGGAAACCGCAGAACAGCCGGGACTCGACGAACGCATCAACGACGCGGTTGCTCCAATAGCCAGCGCCGTAGCCGGGATCGTGTTTTATCCTTTGTCGATCGGCGGGATCGATGTTCCGATCGTTTTGATCGTTTTGATCGGCGCCGCTACTTATTTCACCATTTATTTCGGCTTTCCGAATTTTACCAAATTCGGACTGGCGATAAATGTGGTACGTGGAAAATACGATGAATTGGCCGGCGATCCCAGTGAACATCCTGAGCTTGGAGAAAGTGAGGTTGGCGATCCTGATATGCCTACGACAGATAAAGGCGACATCCGAAAAACACCAAGGGTTGAGAATCATACCGGCGAAGTATCTGCATTCCAGGCGCTTACTGCGGCACTATCCGCAACAGTAGGCTTGGGCAATATTGCAGGCGTTGCCATTGCCATAGCTGTTGGCGGCCCGGGAGCAACTTTTTGGATGATCCTCGCCGGTTTTTTGGGTATGGCTTCCAAGTTCACGGAATGTACCCTGGGCGTAAAATACAGGGAATTCGGCCCTGACGGTACGGTTTACGGTGGTCCGATGTATTATCTGAAAAAAGGACTGGCCGAAAAAGGGCTGGCGACGATGGGGAAAATATTTGCCATATTTTATGCGGTGATGCTGGTGGGCGGCTCATTTGGAGGCGGCAATATGTTTCAGGCCAACCAGGCTGCTGCTCAATTCAAATCAATGATCGGCACGGATTCTACTTTTGCGGGAACTGCCTTTGGAGTCGTTGTCGCTTTTTTGGTAGCCATTGTGATCATCGGCGGCATCAAGCGGATCGGAAAGGTTGCGGAAAGGATCGTTCCGTTTATGGTAGGCGTGTATGTGCTGGCAGCAATATTCATTCTGCTATATAATTTTACAGCGATTCCGGCAGCTATCGGTCAGATATTCTCGGGAGCTTTTACCGGTGAAGGTATCTTTGGCGGCTTCCTGGGCGTGTTGATCCAGGGATTCAGAAGAGCGGCATTTTCCAATGAAGCCGGTGTGGGTTCTGCTTCGGTAGCTCACTCTGCCGTAAAGACCAACTACCCTGCGAGCGAGGGCATCGTTGCTCTTCTTGAGCCATTTATTGATACCGTTGTGGTGTGTACCATGACAGCACTTGTGATCATTATTTTCAACATCAACGGCGCATTTGTATATGGCTCCGATCCAAGTAGCAGCGCTGTAATCC
This sequence comes from uncultured Saprospiraceae bacterium, assembly GCA_964551455.1. GTDB lineage: Bacteria > Bacteroidota > Bacteroidia > Chitinophagales > Saprospiraceae > JAHDHW01. The sequence goes on along the minus strand of CAZKDA010000284.1, from coordinate 1,307 downwards.
TCACTGCTACGGGAGAATCGCTCGACGGGGTAAACCTTACTGCACGGGCATTTGATTCGGCGATACCGGGATTTTCCTATATCCTCACCATTGCGGTGATCCTTTTTGCATTTTCCACGATGCTTTCCTGGTCTTACTACGGATTGCAGGCATGGAAATATTTGTTTGGAAAGGGTAACATCGCCGATTTGACGTACAAGGGGCTTTTCCTGGTTTTCATCGTACTGGGCGCAGCTTCCAGCCTGGGCGCTGTCATCGACTTTTCGGATGCGATGGTTTTCGCCATGATCTTTCCGAATATGATCGGGTTGCTCATCCTGGCGCCAAAAGTCAAAGTTGAGGTAGCCAGGTATGTTGCTGCCATAAAAGCCAGTGAGAAGAAATAGGTGGCTTATGGTTTTGTAGTTCATAGTTTGTAGTTTGTAGTTTTTTGCAATATGGTGTTAAAACTATGAATTATGCGTTATAGGAAAATTTGTACCATAACCCATAACGCTAAACCTCTAACCTTTAACTCATACTTTCGTTTTATGAACAAAATTTCAATTTTCATCGCGATATTTTTAATTGTGCAAAACATCTCAGCACAAAACCAGCCGCCGGTTGTTCAGAACATCCAAACCGCTATTGACAACCCTGACGAACTGACCATTCAATACGACCTTGCCGATAATGAAAATGATCCTGTAGAAATTACCTTTCGGGTATCGGTTGACAACGGAAAAACATACGCCATCAATACTTCCGGTGCGACCGGCGATGTCGGATTTCCGGTTACACCGGGAAACGGGAAAACCATCGTTTGGAATTACAACGACCTGAACCTGAGCTCCGGAAATTATCAGATCATGCTCGTTGCTGACGATCTTTTCCAAATCGATATCCAGGAGATCGTTGATGCGGTGGACAGCAACCGCCTTCGCGCTGACCTTGAATTTATCGAAGGAATCAGACACCGCACGGCTGGACCGACGCACCTCCAGGCGGTTAAAGACAGTATCGACAGCCATTTTGCCAACCATGATCTGGAAAATGAAAATATGACCTGGCTTTGGAACGGCTATCAGGCTGACAACTTCGTTGGCCGTAAAAAAGGTCTGATCGATGAAAACACAGTTTATATCATTGACGGCCATTACGATACCGAAAGCAACTCTCCTGGTGCCGACGACAATGGCTCCGCAGTAGCCGGGGTAATGGAAGCGCTCCGCGTGCTGGCACCTTATCATTTCAAAAAAACGATCAAATTCATCGGCTTTGATCTCGAGGAAAATCAAGGACAAGGACAAGGGCTTTTAGGAAGCATT
>CAZKDA010000283.1:0-5195 GCA_964551455.1 uncultured Saprospiraceae bacterium | reverse complement strand
ATCGGCTGATAAAGGGGAAACCTACCAGGTAATCCACCAATTTACTACTTATGATATGGAACGCTTTGCACTTTGCAAGCCGCACGGCAGCGACGAAGTGTATTTGATAGATCGCCACTCCGGTGAAAAAACTTCCATCTTTCGGATTGACCAGGACAATGATGAATTGGAACTCTTGTTTACGAACGAAACCTTTGGATTTGGATCAGGCAATGCAAGAGCGAATCTCATTGGTTTTGAACAAAGCGGAGATGCCACCTTATTGATTTACAATGCTGATGATGAAGTTTTTGAAACAACCGATTTCGGCCAAAACTGGTCACTTCGGGGCCAGATGCCTACACGCCCCTGGTCGGTAGGTATTTTTATGTCACCGAGTGATCCTGATTTTTTAATGTACGGCGAAGTGGAATGTTTTATCAGCCCCCATGGCGGCGCTACATGGATAAAAGTCAATTCATGGGCAGATTATTATAACGACATTCACCACAGCCTCCATGCCGACATGATGTTTTTCAATGAGTTTCAACGATCAAATGGAGATAATTTCCTGCTCATCAGCAACCACGGGGGTTTGAGCATTTCGTATGATTATATGAATACAAGGGATAACATAGGCCTCAATGGCCTCAATGTCAGCCAATATTACAGCGTCAGAACCGACCCTTTCAATAACAGTATTGTTTACGCAGGATCGCAGGATCAGGGATTTCAGCGAGGAGTCACAGTCGGAAACCACGACGTGATGATCTTCGACCAGGTGATATCCGGAGATTATGGGCATATTGTATTTTCACAAAACGGAAGCCGACTTTGGACAGTCTATCCCGGTGGCTGGGTAACTTATTACGGCAATCCGCACTCCGGAGGTATTTCGGCTTCTTATGATCTGGATTCAGAAAATGAAACCGTCTGGCTCCCGCCGCTGATGTCAAAACCAAACTCCGCTGCCAATGAAATTTTTATGGCAGGCGGCAATATAAATGGCGGAGCAGGTTCTCACATTATCAACCTGAAAGTACAGGGAAATAATATCAACGCCAGCCAGTTCCCTTTTGATTTTTACGCAGAATCCGCTCAAGGAACCGTCTCTGCTTTAAAGACTTCCCCTCTGAATCCCGATCGCTGGTTTGTCGCTACCACAAACGGTCGTTTTTTTACTTCCGACGACAATGGCCAGACCTGGGAGCAAACCATAAATTTTGTTCCGGAAGGGCATTATTTATATGGCCAAACCATTTATGCATCAAAATTCGATGAAAACACTGTTTATCTGGGTGGCAGCGGCTATTCCAATCCCGCAGTCTGGAAATCGACCAACGGCGGAGTTACCTTTGCCCCGATGAACGAAGGCCTCCCTCCTACCCTCGTTTTCGAGATCACCGCCAACCAGGATGAAAGCATGCTCTTTGCAGCAACCGAAGCCGGCCCTTTCGTGTACATTGTGGAAGAAGAAGTGTGGTACGACATGTCCGGCATGGCAGCGCCCGCACAAACCTATTGGTCAGTTGAATACGTCGAAGCTTATGATTTTGTGCGTTTTGGAACTTACGGTCGGGGTTTCTGGGATTTCCGTATTTCAGAACCAACCGCAACCAAAGAATTGCTGGCAAAACAAACAAACCTGAAAGTATTTCCTAACCCTGCCAATGACTTACTACAGTTTGAATTGAAAGGTTTTAATGGTAAAAACATTTCTGTTTCCATGGCAAATTTGCAGGGGGCGATCATCAAAGAAGAACGCATGGAAATCGCAGGGGAACAAGCCTTACAAGGATCCTGGAATGTCAGTGAGATACCCAGAGGGATTTATGTTTTGACTATAACCGATGGAGAAAAAAATTATTCATCAAAAGTAAGTTTACAATAGGATCCCGGCATTGTATTTCCAAAATGACCACATGTTTTGAACTACTGACCTGTGGTCATTTTTATTGATAATTTGGTACAATTTTAAACCCCTTATACAAGTTAAATTTGCATTGTAATTTAAAATTCCATAAGCACCGATCAGTATGAAATCAACACTGACTATTTTTATTTTTTATCTTTTTCTCTTCAATTTTTCACTCGCTGCACAAGTTGAGATCGATTGGCTGGAACTCACCGAAGAACCCGGAGAAGATGGCACTTTTGAACTTTTTGCCAGCAACAGCGGGCATTGTCCGCTCACCGTGGTTTTGGATTTTGACAAACTAAAAAACGTCAAAGTCAAACAAAATCTGCCTGTCCGGTCTGTTGTTCCGAATGGCGGCGAGCGGGTTCTGCTTGCAACGCTCATTCCCCAGAAAAATAAAAGCACGGAGTACAATGTGAAATTGGCTTATTTCCTTGGCAATACCATCAAAACCAAACACGACGACGATTATATTTATCTGCTGCCTTTTGAAAAAGGAAAAAAGTGCGTAATCGGCCAGGGTTACAATGGTAAATTTTCGCACACGGGCATCAACGCTATAGATTTTGATATGAAGGAAGGTACCAAAGTATGTGCCTCACGCGCCGGGGTTGTCGTCGCCATCAAAGAAGATTCTGACGAAGGATGCAAAAGCAGCCGTTGTAAATCATTGGCCAATTATGTCCTGATCTATCACGATGACGGAACCTTTGCCAGCTATGTCCATCTTAAAAAAGATGGCGCCCTCGTGGATGCCGGCGAAAAAGTAAAAGCCGGGCAAGTGATCGGGTTGAGCGGCAATACGGGCTGGTCGAGCGGACCTCACCTTCACTTCGAAGTTTACATCCCAAGGGAAGGTGATAATGTCGGCGTGAAAACCAAATTTTGGATCGAAGATGAAAAAGCCGGTCATTTGCAGGAAAAAAAATCTTACACCGCTATTCATCCCTGAAACGGTTGAAACAGCAATAGGCGTAAGGCGTATAAATGAGGCGTTAGATACCAGACTTTAGACGATAGACAGGGGTTTATTGGTTAAGTTAGGGGTTTTGTAAAGCTAAACTTTTAACACATAGCGCATAACGTGTAATATCATAACTTGTCGCGCATGACGCGAACACCATAATACCATATCGTAGCGAAGCGAAGATCCCGATGAAATCGGGAATACCATATCACTAATACACTTCAACACCATAACACTATAACCTTTAACCACTTACTAATCTTTTATTCAAAAACAAACACCAAATTGTATTCATGGAAATAACCACACAAACACTTGGAATCGGCTCCCGCGTAAAACACCCTGCCTTCGGCGACGGAGTAGTTATCCGGCTGAACGTTGCATCTTATGAAGTTTGCTTTTTCACCTACGGCATCAAGCATGTGGGGAGGGATTACGACAAATGGGAGATCATCGAAGCTATCCCTGCGGAAGAGGAAGTAAGTTTTTCGGAAGCGGAAAAATCTTTGATAAAAATATTAAAAACCTGGTCGGACATTTCCGAAGTGGTGGAACTCGGCGACAAATGGAAAAACGGCCTGATGATCCTCAAACCTTATGACGACAGCCTGAAACCCAAAGAAATTCCTGTCGAGACCTTTTTCCATAAGATCGTTATGCTCAGGGACCGGCTCAGGGTGATGGAACAACGGATCAACTCCAGCGCCGGATTAACCGATGAAGATAAGATCAATCTCCAGCAATACATCACCCGGATTTATGGAAGTCTTACCACCTTCAATGTTTTATTTAAAAACAAAGACCATTATTTCGTAGGAGAAAAATCAAAGTAAACGATTTCTTTTGGTTTCAGGCCTGCACCAGCTAAATTTCATGTACTCCCGTTTCAGTTTATCGGTAAAGTATGCTTATTTTTAGCATTTATTTTCAAAACCTCCTTTAAAAACAAATGCATAAAATTTATCCATTGCTGACTTTTTGCCTGGCATTTTTTGTCGGCTGTTTTGTAATGGAAAACCAATATGCCGTTTTACCGCCGGGGATTTGGCGAGCAACCCTCGAACTGGAACCACAGCAGGCACAACTCAACAGAACCAAAATCCCGAAAGCCGAGCGATCATCCGTGCATTTCGAAGAAGTAGCTGATGCCGAACTACCATTTAATTTCGAGATCATCTACACCAACCAAACCGAATTTTACATTGAGATCATCAATGGCAAAGAACGGATCAAAGTAGATGACATTTCCGTTTTCCACAACAAAGCCACCGGAAGGGATTCCATCATCATCCGGTTTCCAGTATTCGGCACCTACATCGAAGCCGCTTTCCAGGATGGCATTATCGAGGGTAATTTTTACGATCCGGCACGCAGCCCGGACTACTCAATCCCCTTTCGCGCAAAGCACGGGAAAGACTATCGTTTTACACAATTGAAAAAAAAGCCGATGTTTGACATCAGCGGAAAATGGCAAACCACCTTCGCCATTGACAAAGACAAACCTTACGACGCTATCGGTGAATTCGAGCAATCAGGCAACCATCTGACCGGAACCTTCGTCACTGAAACCGGTGATTATCGCTTCCTGGAAGGAACTGTGCAGGACAACAAAATGTATTTATCATGTTTCGATGGCGTTCATGCCTATTTGTTTGAAGCCAAATTGCAGGAAGATTCCACGCTGATCGGTTCCTTTCGTTCCGGCAATCATTACAAAAACCTCTGGGAAGCCCGCAAAAATCCAGGCTTCCGGCTCGCCAATGCCGATTCGCTGACTTTCCTCAAACCCGGCTACGAATCCTTTGATTTTACTTTTGAAAATACGGATGGCAAAATGGTTTCGATCCACGAAGAGCAATACCGCAACAAAGTAAAGATCATTCAGGTTTTCGGCACCTGGTGTCCCAATTGCCTGGATGAAACCAACTTCCTGCTCAGCTATTTGGATGAAAAAAAGCCGGAAGGTCTGGAGATCATCGCCCTGTCTTTTGAAAAATATAAGGAAAAAGAAAGAGCCTTCAACGCGATCAAAACTTATAAAGAAAAACTCGGCATACCTTACGCAATGCTTTATGCCGGAAGTTCCAATAAAAAAGAAGCAGCAGAAGCCTTGCCCATGCTCAATCATGTGCTGTCGTTTCCGACCATGATATTCATCGACCGGCAAAACAAAGTGAGGAAAATTCATACGGGTTTTGCAGGCCCGGCCACCAGCCAATACGATGATTTCACCACAGACTTCGATGCCTTTGTCACCGGATTACTGAACGAAGAAGAATCATTTTAATTGAAAAAAATATTTTTCACCAAAAAAAACACCCGAACAACATG
>CAZKDA010000282.1:0-5228 GCA_964551455.1 uncultured Saprospiraceae bacterium | reverse complement strand
TCCATTCTGCGTGGATCAGCGCGATCAGCGGGACACTTTTTTTATTTCCCGCAGAACTTGTGACGCTTTGCGTTATTGCGCAGATCCACGCAGATTAGGAAGCTTAAATGGCTATGGTTGTACATCCTGTTGAAAAAAATAATAATTAAAAACCGGTTTTTGTAATCAGGCAAGTAGTCAATTTGCAATTAATACTATTTATAAAATTTTGACATTTAATAACCATATTCTATAACAACGTTTTCGTGTGTTTAACTTGCAATTTCCTTTGATTTCAAAGGTCAATAAACCTTTTTCGCAAGCTTACCCATTGTGAGTCCTTGCACGATGATGGAAAAAACGACAACAAAATAGGTCATTTCCAACAATACCTCCCGATATTCTCCTTCGCCGATCATTAATACCAAAGCAATTGAAACTCCACCCCGAAGCCCTCCCCAAACCAATAGGGTTAAAGTTCCTTTGTTGAATTTTCTGTTCAACGGAATGACATACGACGGAATCAATATGGACAACAGCCTGGCCAGCAAAACAATGACAATAGCAAACGAGGACAACAACCAGTAGCTTTCAATGTCTTTGATCAAAAGCAGTTCGAAGCCGATGAACAAAAACAAAACGGCATTTAGTATCTCATCTATCAATTCCCAAAACTTGGTCAAATAATCCTTTGTAATGGGCGTCATGGCTGTTTTTTTACCATAATTCCCAATGATCAGGCCTGCCGCCACCATAGTCAAAGGGCCGGAAAAATGGGTTGTATGGGCAATGAGGTATCCACCCATGACAACCGACAGCGTGATCAGTACCGAAATGATGTAATCGTCGATCCCTTTGATGGCCTTTGAGGCTGTGTAGCCTAAAATTCCGCCAAGCAAGATGCCGCCTACCGCTTCTTTTATAAACAACCAACTGATGGATGCAAATGAAAAATCCATGTCGGGAGATTGTGCCAATTGTAAGATCACGGCAAAGAGCACAACGGCTACACCGTCATTGAACAAGGACTCGCCTGTAATTTTTGTTTCTAAAGATTTAGGCACTTTTGCTTTTTTCAAAATACCCAACACAGCGATGGGGTCGGTTGGAGAAATGAGCGCCCCGAAAAGCAAGCAATAAATGAACGGCAACCGGATCGAAAACAGCCCGACGGTGTAGTATAAAATCCCCCCGATGATGAATGTCGATAAGATCATTCCCAGGGTTGAAAATATCAAAATAGGTAATCTTTGTTCTTTCAGATCAGCAAAATTCACATGGATAGCTCCGGCAAATAAAAGGAAATTGAGCATGGCTCCCATCAACACCTCCGGGAAATCAAATCCAAATACAAACCGGTGAAAATCTTTTGATAATTCAGGGAAAAAATAATTGCCACCAATCCGGATCACCATTGAAACGATGATCGCCATCAGCATTATTCCGATTGTTGACGGCAGTTTTAAAAACTTGTGGTTTACGTATGCAAATAATGAAGCCAGTACGATCAGAACTGAAAACGAGTAATATAATTCCATTTTTGTTTACTGGGTTAAGTTAAATTTTAATCCCGGCACAGCGCATCAGGATGATTTCGCGGCAAGTTAAAATATGAGTACGGTTTAATTGAGCTTATCCCCGGATAATTTCGATTTTTTTCCTGCCCCGGCTTGTCGGAGAACTCACGGCATAGATCAATTTTTATAATCCATGTCCTCGCCGGTTGCTTCGCTTATTTGAATCCCACTTCGCAGGATGGACATTTTACGGTCAAGGTAACGAATCAAAACGACTGGTTTGGATTAGTATTATTTGAAACCCTGAGTTGAAACTCCTTGTCTTTCAGGGCTTTGGGAGGTGCCGGTTTTTTTCGGCGAATAAAATTCGCCGTTACGATTGAGCGCACCGCACTAAATGTGCCTTCGCAACACCCTTCCTTCGTGTTTTACCTTCATTGTTTCACTAAAACCTTTGACGAATGCACCTGCCTGCCCCGCACATTGATGATATAATTTCCTTTTGGTAAAAAATGCAGATCGAGCTGGCCGCCAAAGGCATCGAGTTGTTTTTGCAGGATCAATCTTCCGCTGGCGTCGAAGACGGAGCAATCCATGATCTCATTTTCCGAATGGGATATTTGAATGTAATCCGCCGTCGGGTTAGGGTAAATTTCAAACAGATCAGGAGCATTTACAGAAGTTGTATTGGAGGGTTCGGCGAAGGTAATGTTGTCCACACAAAAGAAAGCGGGCGTATTCATACCGAACTGTCCGACATCGGTGGAGCTTAAGTTAACCCATAAACTGTCCGCTGCGCCCAAAGAGGTCAAATCCACCCAGGTCCATTCATCCACGATGTAATCCTGGTTGTTGTTGGAAAAACGGTAATCCGCCAGATAAAAATTCACGCTGTCCGCGGTTAGATTTCCGTTGAAATAAGCTTTGATCGTCAGCAAGAACCAGTCCGGGTCATTGCCGGTAATACCACCGAATTTTTTGGAAAAAGCATCGCCATCCCGCATGCTCAGATAGGCGTAAGTGCTGTTGGTGACAAACATTCCCGGAACGGGCTGCCCTGCTGCATCGCCTTCCAGGATGATATTGTTATTTCCATAACCATCGAAAGTGACGGCATAGTTTTCCGAGCCATCGACACCGCCGCCCGCAATGGCGCTGTACTGGTTGTTGAAACCCGGCGTGGTCACGTCGGTCATATTAGAAATTGCCCAGCCCGACCAGGCCATAAATTCATCATCGTACAAGTTCGGCAAAAAAACATCGCCGCTCGTAAAGCCGCCGCTGTGGTCGCTGCCGTTGAGGAAGGATTCCGCAGGAATGTTGTATTCCTCGAAGTCTGCGACTGTTTGTGCGTTCAAAAGAACAGTGCAGCAAATCAATAAAAAAGTAGTGTGTAATTTCATGTTTTATGGATTTTGATTAAAAAATAAATGAATGCCTGTTTGAAAATGGATGCCGGGCATCGGGCGGCGCTCGACCACCAGGTAATCCGCATCCCAAATATTGTTGATATTGAAAAAAAGTGTCGCTTTAAATTTTTCTATGGCCCCGGAATATTGCAGCCGGACATTTCCCGTAGTAAAGGCTTCGAGCGGATCGTTGATGCCGTCGGTTGCGCCGGTATAGTTGTGCCGGTAGGCGACATGCAGTGTTTTCCATTCAAAAGAAAAAACGCCAAAAGCCTGGTGCATGGGCGTATAGATCAACTGCTCGCCCGCTTCCATTTTTGGATTTTGCACAACCACCTCGTTGGTGGAGCGGATATGATCGTAGCCGCCTCTCAACTGTAGTTTTATATTTTTAAAAAAATACGCCACGGACAAACGCGGCTCCAATCCCCTGCTCCAAACTTTGGTGATGTTGTTCGCCGACCAGAAAGATTCCCCTTCCTTGATGCTCCACAAAATCCAGTTGTCGATATTTCGGTTATAAGCCGTGAGGGAAACTTCGGCTTCAAGGTTTTTCTTTTTTATTTTTTGTGTCAAAGTCAGTTCCTGGCTCCAACCCGATTCCGGCATTAGATCGGGATTACCGCCGGGCTTCCAAAAACGGTCGTTGAGCGTAGGGAGGCGATAGTTGCGACTGACTTTTCCTTTTAAAATGAATTGCGGTAGAATCGAATAATCAAAACCAAAAGCAGGAACGAGTGGCACCATATTTCCATCCACTATTTCCTGCCGTAAACTGACCTGGGTATTTAGCTTTTTCCAGTGGTATTTCCATGAAACGAAGAAAGCGGTTTTGTATTCCTCCGGAACATTTTCCCGATAACCTGCTGACCACGCGCGGGTCAGCGTATGCGTATTTCCAACCAAAAAGCGATGCCGTTTTCGCCAACTCCATTGCCCCGTTATTTCCCCCAGGTAAGTGCGGAAAAGGCTACGGGATTCCAACAAATTCTGGTCATCAAAATAATTCAGATGTTCTTCAAAGAAGGCCGTTTTCAGTTGCCACAACCCCGTGCTGATCGTTCTCCGAAAATCCAAAATCAGGCGGGTCGCCAAATCATCCTGGCGGGCTTTGCTGCGGGTTTGCACATTCGTAGGAGGAATTTGCCGGTCAGTCTGTTGCCGCCAAAAATGTACCGCCAACTGATGTCGGTCATCAATTTTCCAATAAATATCCTGTAGCAAATATTGCTGCGACAAGCGGGCATTGGTTTGTTGCCGTTCGGGCAGTCCATCGGCCAGGAAATAATAAAAATCGTTGTCCGCCTGTTGGTGCGACAAGCGGGTGGTGCTTTGTATTTTTTTGTTGCCTAATCCGACTTTAAACTGCTGTTGAACTTGCCCGAAGCTACCGAATTGGGTACTGGTTTTTATATTAAACTTTTGTGAAAAATCCGCCTGGTTGTCCAGGTTCAGCACCCCGCCGATCGCTCCGCTTCCCCACAGCGCAGCATTGCCGCCACGGGTAAAGTCGATGGATTCCACAGCCTGCACGGGCAGCAAAGCCAAATCCAACAGCCCCAGCATCGGGCTTTGCACGGGCAATCCGTTCCACAACACCAAAGTATGCCCTGCGCTTCCGCCCCGCACTGAGGAGGTCGCCAGGCTACCCTGACCATAACTTTTGATGTAGGTTCCTGTCTCTGAGTCGAGCAGTTCCGCCAGGTTATTGGCGGGCAGTTTTTCCAACTGTTCCGACGTCCAGCTTTGTGTCGTGCTGCCGGTGGTCTGCTGGCGGATCTTGGCGGCGACGACTTCTACCTCAGGAATGAAAAGAACAGTGTCGGCAAGGGATTGGCCGGATGAAACGGGGAGGTTCCACCAGAGCAAAGCAAAGCACAAAAAAGGATAACATCGCCGGTCGAATGGTTTCACATTGCCTTGTTTAGGAGTTTGAAAAAACGCAGAAAAGCAATGTGGTCTGAACGATAAACCTTCGGTAGCGCCGAAGATGAGGCGCCTGTGGTTGTTGTTCGGACGATTGCTTTTTATGCGAAAGCATCATCCGCACGATCAGGGAAGGTAATCTGGCTTATGGCTTTTTAAATTAGCCACTTACAGTTGCGCAACAGCTCACGATTTTCACGTGATTCCCCTTTGTTTCATCCCGTCATTCCGGGAATGCCCTAATGTGCAAAGTGGAACGAAGATAGTAATTTTTTAACCACAAAGGTCACAAAAGTTACCACAAAGAAACACAGAGACAAACTTTGAGTTCTTTGTGTCTGCTTTGAGCGCTCTCCCGCCTTGCGGGACAGGTAGTGGTTTTATTTATTCACCATTC
>CAZKDA010000281.1:0-5230 GCA_964551455.1 uncultured Saprospiraceae bacterium | reverse complement strand
CATATCGCAGCGTAGCGAAGATCCCGACCGATAGGTCGGGAATACCATAATACCATAATACCATAATACCATAATACCATAATACCAAATCAACAAATTATACACCTTTTACTCAGGCAATCGGACACTTTGGTCGATCTGGCTTTGTATCTCCACGATCCGGGATTTGAGTTTTGTCAGTTCGTTGCCGGGATCGGGTTTGGCGCTCAGGTTTTCCAAAGTATTTTTAATAAAACGTTCGATCCTAGTTTTCAGTTGGTTGCAATCTTTTGTAATTTTTTCCATATCGCCGAGCTGACCGGGGTCGATGAATTGATCCAGTCCCGATAGTTTTTGCAGGGCATTGTTGAAACTGGAAAGCTCTGAAGTTTGCGCCTGGAGCGCTTTTTCAATATTGTCAAACTCCTGTCGGAAGATCTTTTCTTTTTCGGATTGGAGGTGTTGCCAGTTTTGCCAGGTTTCGATCTGGTTGAGGCTGTTTTCAATGGCGTCGAGATACAACTGGATGTTTTGCCCCGAGCGGATCAGTTGGTGAGATGCGACGCGGAACCTGTTTTTCAGCACGATATCATGATCGGATTCTCTTTTGATGGCGATGGCAGCGGCATTTTCTTTTTCGCGTTTCAATCGCTGGAGCTTTGCTTCCATTTCGGGTATGGCGGCTACTTTTTCGCGGATGATACCGATCTCGAATTCCAGCAATTTGATTTTTTGTTCGGCCTCTTTGAGCGCCAGGGCGGCGGCATAATATTCCTGGCTGAGCTTGTCGGCGATCCGCTGTCTTTCCTCCTGCCGGTCAAAAAACAAATCCTTCCAGTTTTTTTTGGCAGGTTGAGAGAGCGCCTGGTATTTTTGTTGCGCGATCCGATCCAGCCTTTTCAGCTCCTGGATTTCCAGCAAGCGCCTGTCTTCCAACTTTTTCATGCGACCTGCCGTTCGTTTCAGCGTGGCTGTTTCGAGTTGCAATGCTAAAATTTGATCGACGAGGTTGTCCATTGTTTTTTTGATTCAGAATTTTTAAGCTGAAAAAAATCGGGAGGATGAAATTAACGCAATTTGTAAACACCTCAAATTTTTGAATGTAAAATTGGTTTTTCATTGCCAACAATGTACCCGGCACCATTGGCTTTCGGAATGTTTTTTACATTCCTTTAATTCCTTTTTCAATAGAGTTAACTCAAGTTGCGGATAATTTTAAATCCAACCTGCCTGCGTCAGGCAGGCTGAAATCGTCCAACCTGCCCCGTATAAGGCGTGGCCGACAGCGGGGTTTTGCATCCAATTCTGACGGGGTATGGGCAAATCCTAAAAAAATAGAGATTCAGATCAATCCTCCCTGGTATGAAACTTTGTGGGCAAGGAGCTTATTTGCTTTGGCCGGGTTGGGTTTGATTTACACCTATTACCGCTATCGCATTGCCCAAATACGAAAAGAAGAAACTTTCAAACGCAAAGAAGCAGAATTTCTGCAAAAAGAAGCCGAATACAAACAACTCGTCGCAGAAACCGAAACTGCCGTCCTCCGCCTTCAGATGAATCCGCATTTTATCTTCAACAGCATGAATTCGATCAACAGTTATATCCTTAAAAAGGATGTGAATACGGCCAGCGATTATCTCAACCGCTTTGCCCGCCTCATGCGCATGATCCTCAAATTTGCTGCGAAACCCCTAATCGCTGTTTCAGATGAGATCGAACTGCTGGAGCTTTACCTCGAAACGGAAGCGATGCGTTTTGAAAAAAAATTCAGCTATGATTTTGAATTGAAAAATGATCTGGATCCTGATGAATTTATGATCCCGACCATGATCCTGCAACCCTTTGTGGAAAATGCCATCTGGCACGGCATATCCGGAATGCAAAATGGTGAAGGACTTATCAAAATCTGTTTCTGGCAGGAAAACGAGAGCCTCTTTGCCAGCGTGGCAGACAACGGCATCGGCAGGGCTGCCTCCCGCGAAATCAGTCAAAAAGCCAAAACGCACGAATCCAAAGCGCTGTCCATCACCGAGCACCGGTTACAATTGCTGGAAAAGAAAAACGGCATGGAGGCTTCTTTTGAAGTTCACGATTTGTTGGATCCCGATCAAAATCCTGCCGGAACTAAGATTGTTTTGCAGGTTCCACTGTTGTAGCTGGTTTTGCAGGCTTTTAGCCAGGTTGAAATCGGGCTTTTTTTATCTTGTATTGCGTCGGCCATTTGCATTCAGCGCTTTGTGAAGATCATTGACGATAAAATTTTAAAAAAGCATTTACCTTATTTCAATTTGCTACATAAAGAAATCAATAATTTCCCCTCAACAAAAAACAGAAAAAATGATAAAATTATCCAAATGGGCAGCACACAACCCCATAAAATCAAGGCTCATCATTGCTTTGTGCCATGTGTTAGTCATGACCAATGCCCTGGTGTGCGGAATACTATTGTTTGTTTTTGATTGGGAACTGTATCAGGGAGCGCTTATGATATTTGCGATCCTGTTTTCACTGGCTTATTTTTTCTATCCCCAAAAAAATGAAGACGAAGTCCTGTTTTCATATTCTGCTTACTTGCGACAAAAATCCCATGATTTCCTCCTCGTTGTTTCTTATTCGGCGGTGATCACTTTGGGGTTTCACGGTTTTCTCAATACCCATGATCATACGCAAATCCCGGATGCACCATCGGCACGGCTCGTCGTCAACAAACCGCACCAGGAAAAGGAAGCAAAGGCAGAAAAGAAGAAGCTGAAATCCGAGATCAAAGAAAAGATCAGGAATTTCAAACAAAAAATTAAACACGAAATACGCCAAATCAAAAAAGAGCAAATAAAAGAAAAAGGCAAAAAGAAAGGAGGATTCAAAAAGGGTTTCCTGATCTTCCTGACTATTTTATTAGGTGTGTTTTTAGGTTTGGCGATCGCCGTTTTGTCATGCAGCCTGTCTTGCTCCGGCCATAAAGGATTAGCTATTCTTGTTTTGGTATTAGGGATTCCCGGAGTTGTGTTCCTCATGGTGGCCATGATAAAAAGTATTATGAAGGATAAAGGCTCAAAGAAAAATGCTTCCAATGGTTCGGATTAAGTCTTTTCCTGAATCCGGTTTTTATAAACTCCTCATAACTATTCAGCACCTGCCTGATCCCAAATGAATCGGTGGCGGGTTTGAGTGAAATATAAGTTACGGGGTCACTTCAAGTGCCCCCGTAACTTTGCCCCCGTACTCGCTGAGAAGGAAGAAGGCAAAAATTTGAAGGTTTATACTGCGGAATAGTTGCAACTCCTACATCAAAAACGGTTGTTTGATAGCTGAAAACTTTCCTTCATACAAGCGCTATGGATTCCTTCTATATTAGTTCGTAATTTTATTTTGGTTAAAAAAAGTACAATGATGTATACACGACACCGCATAGATTTCGGATTTAGAAAATAATCTATGCTTAGTCGGTATAACTGTTCACGGCAAATTTCGGGATTAATAAAATCCGAAATTTATCCGTGAACAAGTATACAATCGAATTCTAAAATATGCTTGCCAAATACCTGCAACGAAAACAGCTTGACCAACTTGCCTTTTTTTCGTTCAACAAAACAGATTGTAACTTTTGTACCCGGGTTAAAAAAACGAATCTTTGATCCTTTATTTCCCGGCTTTTTTTGGTTCCCCTTTCTAAATATTGTCGGGTAAATAAAAAACCAAAAATTATGAAAATACTTTTAGATCGATTAATCCAAAGAGCACAGGACTAGCCCTGACCCGTTATAAAATAACCTAAGAAACCTCAACGCTTTTCCTGCCTCCACTACAAAGCGGTTCATTCCATTACAATTTCGCACAGCAATTTTTTGACTGACCCGCTATCGGCTCCCGGTAATTGTGTAAACAACCTTGTATAACCCCGAAGCCAATTGTTCTCATCCGACCAATGCGACGTGTTCCCTCCCGGAATACGTCGCATCTCACCGACCCCTGTACCGACTAACCCCTTTTTTCAAACCACCAAAACCATTTATCATGAAAACCCTCAAAAATCAAATCCTTACCATCATGCTGGTACTTTCAGGCACTTTCTTCTACGCGCAGGAACCCGTCGGCCAGCCGGAACCCGCCACCTTCAACCTGGTAACTTTCCAAAATGTCGGAGACTCCGCTGATCTCTATGTCGATCTGGACGGAGTCGTCAACGCGGAAATCTGGGACAGGGATTACATGCTCATCGAAATGGAGGTCAGGGCAAACAATGTCACCCTCGAAGTGGCTAAATACCTGATCGGCAAAGAACGCTTTTGTTTAAAACTGTATCCGCTCCAGGATGGAAGCTTCGTGCTGTACATGCCCAACCTCCGGCTCCCTGTATTCATCAACGGCAAAAGGCTGAGTGAAGACGTCAGCTTCAAGGTATTCGTACCCAAATGTATGAAAGTGAACTTCAGACCGGCAACCGAACGCTATCCCTGCCCGCCCGAAGGCGAAGACCTGGCAAAAATGATCCGGGAGAAAAATGCACAGGTTTCAACACCGGCTACTGAAAAGCCGAAGGGACGCTCATCCCTGTAAACCGAATAGTTTTGTTGAACCGGCTCAAAAGGCAGTGCGGTTGATCTCCGATGGCCGCATCCTTTTGAGCTTTTAACCTCAAAGGCAATGAAAAATTCCCCAAAAAATCAAAAAGCCGGACAGCACAAACCACCGATCAATCTTCCCGAACATGAAGTTTGGAAAGCGCTGGAAGACAACGCCATAAAATCGATCCTTGAAGGCCAGGCTCCGCCGGATAAAATCGAGCTAAAGAAAACAACAGCATTGCTGGACAAAACCTTCAGTATCCTGCTCGAAAAAGTGATCCGCCAGAGTTGAAACTTTTTGAGTTCAACCATCTCTTTTAAAACTCACCAGGCCGGTGAATCCGGCACTAAAATCACAATCCAATAACCTTTGACGGAAACCTTCAGTTTTAGATTCCCTCAACCGGTTTTAGCGTTCGCGGTTCATTGCCCTGCATTTTTCGCGGACGCTTTTTTATTGTAAGCTTTCCGTGTGTCGTTGGGATGTGGATCAACCGTACCGGCATAAGTAGGCATTGGTGAAATTCCCGATCAGCGCTATAATCATTAGGATGACATCATTGACAATTAAATTACACTTCCCAAAATTTAATCTGAAAATTGTTTTGTTAAAACAAAACAGTTTCTTACCTTCATCGCCTACACTGCTCCGTTGATTCTTCACGTACCGCAACTACCGACCTTTT
>CAZKDA010000280.1:0-5247 GCA_964551455.1 uncultured Saprospiraceae bacterium | reverse complement strand
CTCAGAGGTTATAGGTCATGCGTTATGGGCTATAGCTTATAACGCATGACAAATTAAACCACAAACCGCAAACTACAAACCACGAACTACTTCAATACGACCTGCTGTTGTTGTTTTCCATAAAATTGATAAATGCCCGGTTGACGGTGCGGTTACCGCCGGGTGTAGGGTAATTACCTGAAAAGTACCAATCGCCGTTGTTGTGGGGGCAGGCGGCGTGAAGGCCTTCTAAAGTTTGGTAGATCACCTCTACTTTGGGCTTGATGCCTTCGGGAGTGACGATCTCTGCTACTTTTTGGGAAATCGTTTCGTAATCAAAAGTATCATAAAGCGCGACCAGTTCGTTTTTGATTTCTTCTTTGGGGAGTTGCTCCTGGGTTTTGCAACGCTTATAGGTTTCTTTCAGCAGATGCTCTTTTTTGTTTTCTTTCAGCAGCGCAATCAAAGCCCTGAAAGCCACAAATTCGTTCAACCTGGACATATCGATGCCATAACAATCCGGGTAGCGTATCTGCGGAGCCGAAGAAACAATGATGATCTTTTTCGGACGCAGGCGGGCCACGATCTTGATGATGCTGTCCCGCAGCGTTGTCCCGCGAACAATGGAATCATCCAGCAGCACGAGGGTATCCTTTTCGTTTTCCACGATCCCGTAAGTGACGTCGTAAACGTGCGAAACGAGTTCGCTGCGCGAAGCATCGGCAGCAATGAAAGTACGCATTTTGACATCCTTGATGGCAACCTTTTCCAGCCTCGCCCGCATGTTCAATATCTTATCCAGCTTTTTGTCAGTAAGGTCTTTTCCGAGATTGATAATTTTTTCCCTTTTGAGGCAATTGAGCTTTTGTTCCAGTCCTTCGATGAGTCCGTAATAGGCAAATTCAGCTGTGTTGGGAACAAAGGAAAAAACCGTTTTTTTAAAATCGTAATTCACGGCTTTCAGCACAGGATCGACCAGTTGTTTTCCCAGCATCTTCCGCTCATGGTATATATCGCGGTCAGTGCCTCGTGAAAAATAGATCCTTTCAAAGGAACAAGCCCTGTGTTCGAGCGGATCGGCGTATGACTCTTCGCTGATCCGGCCATCACATTTGATGATGAGGGCATGGCCTGGTTTCAGTTCTTTAACTTTTGAAAAATGGACATCGACAGCCGTTTGGATGGCAGGTCGTTCGGAAGCTACCACGACGATCTCTTCGTTTGCGTAATAAAAAGCGGGGCGGATGCCCGAAGGGTCGCGCATGACAAATGCATCGCCGTGACCGATCAGCCCTGCCATGACATAACCGCCGTCAAATTTTTTGGTTGACCGGCGCAGCAACCGCTGAATGTCGAGGTTTTCAAAGATCAGCTTGTTGATCTCATCGGAAGAGTAATTGTCGGGTTTAAACCAATCGTGAAGCCGTTGCACCTCATCGTCGAGGAAATGTCCGATCTTTTCCAGCACGGTTACGGTATCCGATTTTTCTTTTGGGTATTGCCCCAGTTCGACCAATTCATCGAACAATTCATCGACATTAGTCAGGTTAAAATTCCCGGCGAGTACGAGGTTGCGGCTGATCCAGTTGTTTTGACGTAGGGAAGGGTGGCAGGTTTCGATCGAATTATCACCATGAGTGCCATAGCGCAGATGCCCCAGCAGCAGTTCACCCGTGTAATCGACGTTATCTTTGAGCCATTGCGGATCATTAAGCTGGGCGTCGGTTAGGTTGTCGAACCGGCCATAAACGCCATTGAAGAGGTCTTCCAGGTAGTTGGCGCTGTTGGTACGGTAGCGGCTGATATACCGCGTCCCCGGACTTGGATTGAGCTTGATGGAGGCTATCCCGGCGCCATCCTGTCCGCGATTCCGTTGCTTTTGCAGCAAAAGCCGGAGTTTGTTCAGCCCGTAAAGCGCCGTTCCATACTTTTTATGGTAATAGTCTAAAGGTTTCAACAGCCTTATTAATGCAACTCCACACTCATGCTTGATTTGATCGCTCATTGGACAATTTCAATTTTGGTGCAAATATATACCTAATACGCGCACTCAACAAAGGGCAGGTCAATGTTGTTGTAAAAATTATGCAACTTGGGGTGATGGGATAGTTATTAGTGGTTAGTGGTTAGTGAACAGTGAACAGTGAACAGTAAACGGTGAACGGTAAACGGTAAACGGTAAACGGTAAACGGTAAACGGTAATACCATATCGCAGCGTAGCGAAGATCCCGACCGATAGGTCGGGAATACCATATCGTATCCCGCTTTTTCTCGAAAAAGCGGGACGATGAAATCGGGAATACCATATCAACAAATCAACAACCTGCCTGCCAAACGCAGTCAGGCAGGATTACCAAATCAACAAATTAGCAAATTAGCAAATCAGCATATTAGCATATTAGCAAATCAGCATATTAGCATATTAGCAAATCAGCAAATCAGCATATCAACAAATCAGCATATTAACAAACCAATGGCATTATTCAGTTTTTTTAAAACTCCGAAACATCAAAAATTTCGATACACACCCCGCTACTGGGATCCGCAAAAAGAAGACCTTGAAAACCGTATCAAACAGGCAAAAAAGGACAATAACGACCCGGAGGCACTGAAATCGAGGATATCGAAAGGGTTACAACGCAAACACCAGTTTGGAGGACACAGAAGCGCTTCTTCATCAAAAAAATCCACATTAAGATTGCTGGTCATAATAGGGATACTGCTGCTCTTTGCGTATTATTTTCTTGTCGTATATTTGCCGAGGTTTGAAGAATTTTTGCGTTGATATGGCAGCTTGCAGATTATTAAACATGCTAAAAAACATTCATTGAATATGGCGAATATGGCTGACATCATTCAGCTACTTCCGGATGCAATTGCCAACCAGATTGCGGCAGGTGAAGTGATCCAGCGACCTGCATCCGTGGTGAAAGAGTTGCTCGAAAATGCAGTGGACGCCGGCAGCACCAATATCAAGCTGGTACTGAAAGATTCCGGTAAATCGCTGATACAGGTGATCGACAACGGCTGCGGCATGTCGGAAACCGATGCCCGAATGTCATTTGAAAGGCATGCCACTTCCAAGATCCGCAAAGCTGACGATCTTTTCAGCATCCGCACGATGGGGTTCAGGGGAGAAGCAATGGCCTCGATCGCCGCCATCGCCCATGTGGAAATGCGCACGAGAAGATATACTGACGAGTTGGGCGTCCGCATCGTCATCGAAGGCTCCGAAGTGAAAACCCAGGAAGCCTGCCAGTGCGCTGCGGGAACCAATATTTCAGTCAAAAATCTCTTTTATAATGTACCGGCCAGGCGCAATTTCCTGAAATCGAATACTGTTGAAATGCGCCATATCCTGGATGAATTCCAGCGCGTAGCCATTGCCAATCCCGACATATTTTTTTCATTGCACAACAACAACTCCGAAGTGTTCCACCTCCCGGAAGGAAACCTGCGGCAACGGGTGGTAGGTGTGTTTGGCAATAGCTGGAACAAAAAACTGGTGCCCATCGATGAAGAAACCGATATTCTGAAGATCCGCGGATTTATAGGCAAACCGGAATTTGCTAAAAAAACCCGTGGCGAACAGTTGCTTTTTGTCAATGGTCGCTTCATCAAGTCCAACTATCTCAACCACGCCATTGTAAACGCTTACGAAGAAATACTGCCCAAGGACAGCTACCCGATCTATACCGTTTTCATCGACATCGATCCGGCCAGTATCGACATCAACGTGCATCCGACCAAACAGGAGATCAAATTCAATGACGAGCGCCTGGTTTACAACTACCTGAAAGTGTCCATCCGGCATGCGCTGGGACAATACAACATCATGCCGACACTGGATTTTGAACAGGATCCTAATTTTTCAAAATATACCCCAATGAAGGCCGACAGTTTCAAACCTCCGGCGGTGAATCCCGCCAATGGCGGCAATGCAGAACGCTACCCAGGCGGAATCCCGAATTTCACGGCTTCGAAGGAAAAGAGCAACCTCCATAATTGGGAAAAACTTTACGAAGGCCTCGAAAATTTCGATCAGCCCGGCGATGACACTCCTTCCGTCGGAAATGCCCTGACCATCGAAAGTGAATGGTCAACCAACGCTTTACCGGATGAGAATGCGGGCGGTTTTGCAAACGAACAAAAACTGCCCTACCAGGTACACGGCACGTATATCGTTAGTCAGATCAAATCCGGCTTTTTGCTCATCGATCAGCAGGCGGCTCACGAACGCATTTTATATGAACGTTACCTTGTCATGCTGAACGATCAGAAGCCACTGATGCAGAAAGAACTGTTTCCAATTACGATTTCCGTCTCACAGATCGACGCCCAGGTATTGATCCAGATTCTTCCGCAAATCAACCTGCTGGGTTTTGATATCCAGGAGTTTGGCAACGATACGTTTGTCATCCACGGCATACCCGCTGATCTGCCGCCAGGCCACAATGAGCAACAGATCATCGAAACGCTTTTGGAGCAGTATAAAAACAACATGGAACTCAAACTCGGCAACCGTGAAAATATCGCCAGGTCAATGGCCAAAAGTGCATCGATCAAAAGGGGACACATCATGACTCCGGAAGAAATGCAGGCGCTGATCGATCAGTTGTTCGCCTGCACGGTTCCGTATAAAAGCCCGGCGGGACACAATTGTTTTATTACCTTTGACCTGGAAGACCTTGAAAATCAATTCAGCGGATGATGTCATTTTTTAAATGATCGAGGGCAGGTGTAGCCTGGTCGAAAAATGATGGGAATAAAGGGCTTTACCAGAAATTTTAAACTACTAATAATGACCATTGTTTTTTCAATGGAACCCTGAAAATCATGCTTAATATTACCGAAGTCACTAAGAACCTGCTGATCATCAATGTGTTGATGTATTTTGGTACCCTATTGATCTTGGGTGATCCGCCATCGGAAGTGATGCGCCAACTGGTGGAACAGCCGGATGAAGGGCTATTCATGAATTGGGGAAAATACATCCTGGCCATGTTTTACCCTACTTCCGAATATTTCGCACCTTATCAGATCATCACACACATGTTCATGCATGGCAGTCTCAGTCATTTGTTTTTTAATATGTTTGCCGTGTTCATGTTCGGTCCGCCGCTGGAAACTATGTGGGGGCCGAAGCGGTTTCTGTATTTCTACCTGTTTACCGGGTTCGGGGCTTTGATCCTGCACATGTTGGTAAAGTTTATAGAGTTGCAATATCTGGGCGCCGATCCATTAACGGCGAATGTGCCGGTGTTGGG
>CAZKDA010000279.1:0-5312 GCA_964551455.1 uncultured Saprospiraceae bacterium | reverse complement strand
TATTACAAGTTAATAATAATGAAATCACCATTACTTCAGATGCTGAAAACGAAGAAGAAGGATGGATTCAAGTTGAGATTAAAGGGATTGAAAAATTTTGCCCGGGTAATATTTTTAAGATTGATATAACTATAAACCCGGATGCTCCAGAATTTAATATAGTAGAATTATTCCCTGCCTGTTTTCCACATACAAATCCTCAAGGTAGATTTATAACAGTTCCACTTACCGAAGTCCAATGGGAAGTTAATAATGGTGCTATTTCTCCTCCTACTGGTTCGTTCACTATCGTTGATCCTAATAGTGAAGGATGGTTTACATTAACTGCAACGTCAAACAATATATGCAATGAATCTTTTACTACGGTCTCAAGAAATTTCTATGCTGAACCTTGTATTAGAAATTTTGGGATGCTCACAATAAACCCTAACCCTTCGGATCATATAATTAATATTGAATTCCAACATACTTTTAACACAAGCGAAACCTTTGACATTTCAGTTATCAATTCAATTTATGAAGTAAAATACTTAACCACCACAGATCAAAACTATCTCCAGATAGATGTATCAAACTACAACCCAGGTATTTATTGGGTGTTTATTCAGCGGGAAGATAGGCAAGTTTCAGCACCCTTTGTTGTTTATTGAAATGCGTTGTTCCTTTAAATGAGAAGACACTTTTGTGGGACAATGCAAATTCTATTCTTCTTGTCTTAGTGGTTCATAATTCCAGATTTTTACTTGCCAGGCCATCGCATAGCAACCGTTTTTTGTACTTTGTGATTTCCAAAGCCTGGAGGTTTTGATTTTTTATAATACTTAAAATAATTCCATTCTCTGATTTCAACTAAGTTTTGGACCTGACCGGATGAATAAGACAATTAGAAATATTATCCTGCTATCTATTGTGGTGATTAGTACCTTAATGCATTTGAAGCATTTCTCAAAAGATTTGATGAGTATCCATGTTTGGAGACAAACGCAAACACAATCAACTATAATTAATTTTTATGAGGAGGACATGAATATCTTTAATCCGCGCAGAAATGACCGAGGTGATTCAGAGGGTATTTTTAGAATGGAATTTCCATTGATGCAGTGGTTAGTTGCCTGCCAGTATAAGTTATTTGGGAATCATTTAATTATTTCAAGAATTTCTATGTTTTTAATTGGTTTGCTCTCCATTCTGGGGATTTACAAACTTTTGGATGTTCTGTTTCAAAAAACAATACTCTCTTTAATTGGTGCATGGGCTTTTAATTTTTCTCCAAGTTTTTATTACTATACGATAAATCCATTACCTGATAACTTAGCATTATGCTGCTCTATTTGGGGTTTAGTTTTATTTTTTAAATGGTACAATAAAAAGAGAAGTATCCATCTAATATTTAGTAGCATTTTATTGAGTATTGGAGCACTTTGCAAGCTGCCTTTCATCATTTATTTCATTGTACCCATAACGTATTTCGCCTGCGCCTTTATTAAAAATGGCTTTAATAAAAAGATTGCCCAACAATCATTAATAGCAATTAGTTTTTCAATTTTTCCAATAGCGTGGTATCTTATGGTTATACCTCATTGGCAGGGGAATGTAATCGTGAGAGGGATGCTCGATAATAGTGAATCTTTCACACAACTTGTGGATTATTACCAGCATAATTTGATCTCCACTTTACCTGAATTACTTATTGGGTATGGCTCACTAATATTCTTTTTAGCAGGATTTTTCTTTTTATTTAAAAACAAAACCTATCGGAATCCTAAGTTTATACTATTGTTATCCTTGAGCATTTTAGCCATAGTATATTACATTTTTGAGGCAAATGCAATTGGAAAAATTCATGATTACTATCTTTTCCCATTCTATCCATTGCTATTCATTTTAGTAGCTTATGGAGCATTTAATCTCTATAGTTCTAAAATTACATTTAATCGTTATTTAACTTACCTATTAATAGTAGTGATCCCCATAACATGCTATTTAAGAATGCAAAGTAGATGGAATTCTGATTCTCCCGGGTTTAATAAAGATTTATTGACCTTTAAAACAGAACTTCAAAATGCTGTTCCAAAAGATGCCTTAGTAATCGCGGGAAACGATATTTCACACTTTATTTTCTTTTATTACATTGATAAAAAAGGTTGGGGTTTTCATCAGGATAATCTAACCCCTGAAAAATTAAAATCGATGATTATTAAAGGAGCGGAATATTTGTACACGGACTCTAAAGAAATTTTAAATAATGATAATATTTTAAAATATTTGGATGAGTTAATTCTTGAAAAAGGCTCAATAAAAATATATAGATTGAAAAAATCCTACACCGAAGATTAAGTCCCCGCTCGCGCCCAGTTCGGCATCGGCTGCGCCTGCGCCTGCCTGTAGCAGGCAGGTCGGAGCATCCGCAAATATCTGCCTGCCCTCCCGCAAATTAAGCGGGATCAGGGTTTTGCATGAAAAACCCGCTTCCGCTACCTTTCCATATACCCCTCCGGAATTTTCAGCACCTCTGCGGGAATACCAATTCCTTCTTCCACTTTCGTTGCCGTTCTTACATAGCCTGTTTTACCGAGTGAATAGTTGTCAAGTTTCAGGTCAATGCCTTTCCATAGGTAGTATATGACTTTCATTTGGGCGTGTTCATACACTTCGCAATCTTTGTCTGCAACTTTCTGGTTTTCTTTTTTTACATATCCGCCTTGTGTCCGTTGGGTTTCGTTAGAATAGGCGATAACAGGCGGTTCCGTTATTTTTGGGCGAATGGGGTATTCCTGCCATGTTTTTTTTACGTGATCGATGTCTGTGGTATGGTTGTCTTTCCAAATAATGGTTTTGTTTTCCCGTTGCCCCATTAAGCCCGGTTTGTCGGTGATCACTACCACCGTTTTTCCATAGTCGTCGATATATACGGTTTCTTTCCCTTCATACATTTTGCCGCCTGTTATTTCGTATTCAATTTTGGCGGATTTGAACTTGAAAGGTTTGTCCATATTTATATTGACCGTTTCCGCCGTTTCTTTCATCGCGGTATCGAGTTCCTTGTTTTTTGCGGAATCTTCGTTTGGCGCCGATGCCGCAAGGGTGCCTGTATTATTGTATTCCCATGCCGCTTTTCTATTTTCTTTGGTCATCAGTTTTTTTGCCGTGCGGGTAGTGCCGTTTTTTATCAGCGTCATTGAAACCGTAGTCGGCAAGGGCTTGTTCATAGTCTGCATCACCTCAACCAGATCTTCCGAAAAGCGTTTTTGCCATTTGCTGCCATATTCTTTCTGGCAGAATTGCACGATTTGGCTGGCTTCAGTCCCTTCCAGATCAACCAATAAATGCCACTCGCCATCTACCATTACATAGGGATTGTTTTGCAGCCACTTTACGGCAGTGAACGGAGCTGTTTTTTCAGGGGCGTTTTGCGAATGCGCGCAACTCACACTGAATAAAACAATTGTCAAACTTAACAGTATTGTGGTTATGTTTTTTCTCATTGTTTCAGGGTTTATGGTTTTAAAATCTGCATTTATGAGACTTCTAAAAATCCAAAAAATCTTAACCGCAAAGATCGCCAAGATTTATCGCAAAGAACGCAAGAGCTTGATTATCGGCAAATAGAAACGTATATCTATTTGATTGAAAGCACAAGGAGTTTCTGAAGAAGCAATTTTTAAAAGTTCCCTTTAATCTTTCACAAACTTCAATACGCTTTTTTCATTTCCTGCATGCATGGAAACAAAATATACTCCGGCGGAAAGCCGGCTGACATCAATTGTCGTTGTCTGACCGTTTGCAGTAGTACTGAATATTTGTTGCCCCAAAACGTCAAAAATATGAATGTTGTGAATGCCGCCCCTGCTTTCCGAATGAACATACAGCGTATTGGAAACAGGATTGGGGTAAAGGGCTATGCGGTTTATATCGCTTACCTTGTTTACGCCTATCGTGGTGCCGCAAAAGTTGCTGACTTTAAAAATGTTCTTGAAAGGAATATCGGGTTGCCCGTTACTGCCCTGCAAATGCTCAAATTCTCCGGCAATGTACAGTTCTCCATTATATTCCGCCATAGCATTGACTATGCCATCCACACCCCAATAATTTTCCGAAAAGGGCAATACATTATCATTTGTTACATCATAAATAAGTAAGTTATTCACGTCAGCGCCAAATTCTTCCAAATGCCCGCCGACCCAGATATAGTCTTCATCGCAGGCGTAAAGCGCCCTTCTGTCTATGCCGATATCAGCGTTCAAATCCAGCCAGTTGGTGCCGTCATAGGCATTTAATCCAAACAGGTTGTTTAGCCCTATGTTGTTGTAATCTCCGCCAACATATACTTTTCCATCCTGTATGGCAAGGCAGCGTGCCCGCCCTACCTGGCTTGTAAATGCGCCTGTGTTTATGGATATGAATCCCGCTACCTCATCATAAATCACCATATTGCGTGATTCAACGCTGTCGGCTTCCTCAAACCTTCCGGCAATAAGCACCCTGTCGTTCCAAAGGGTCATCGCCTCGGCGCTTACAGAATTGCCCGCAAGACCGCTTGAGCCGACGGCTTCCCATTCAGGAGTGGAGTTCCAGTTATAGGTCGCCAAATGACCTGCCGGGATTCCGGCATTGACATCGACCATGCTAAAATTTCCACCCACATAAAGTTTGCCTTCGTGAAAAACAAGGCTTTTCACGGGGCCGTTGGTAGCGCCGAAAAGTGTGCTTGGGGTAGAAACCAATCTGCTCCAACCGGTGCCGTCATAGCGAGCCATATTTCCGAAATTTTCTATCCCTGTTCCGGTTTCTATGTTTTGGAAACTGCCTCCTACATAAAGGCTGTTTTCGCTTTGCAGCAAGGTGTAAATGCGGTTTACGCTACTGGTTGATTCAATGAATGTCGGAGTGCCCGGAAGGGTGTCGAAGCTTGTACCGTCCCAGGTTACCAGGCCCTTGCAAGGCATTCCGTCTGCCTCGGTAAATGTTCCGCCGATAGCTAATTTGCCATCGTAAACTGTCATTGCGGTAATGGGTCCGTTAAGACCTGTCGATTGCTGAACCGCACTTGGGTCCGGCGTAAGTTGTGCGTTTGCTGTCAGCGAAGCCAACAGGATCAGGATGCTTAAAATTTTGTCCATGTTTTTCATTGTTTTTGGTTTAAATATTCCTACTCATAAGGCTTTTCGGTGTCGCCCCGTTTTTTGGGTGGTCGCTGCTCTCCACTTTTTTTATTCTTTTCTTTGTTGGCTTCGAGCGAACCAGCCCGTTCCGGCCCGCCCGCATGACACGGTCGGGCGGGTCAGGCGGGTTTGCCGAGGGCTGGGATCGTT
>CAZKDA010000278.1:0-5340 GCA_964551455.1 uncultured Saprospiraceae bacterium | reverse complement strand
CTTTTCTCCCGGTGACCTACCATCGCCATAGCGAGGATGCGTCCAAAGTCTAAAATAATTTATTCAAACGAAAAGTATATTGCATTAGGAGAATTAAAAGGCGGAATCGATCCTGCGGGAGCTGATGAGCATTGGAAAACAGCGAATTCTGCACTAAACCGAATAAGGACGTCATTTCAAAAAAAGAAACTTACACCAAGTACATTTTTTGTAGGTGCTGCAATTGAAAATAGTATGGCTGAAGAGATATTTGAACAGATGAACAAAGGAATACTCGGAAATGCTGCAAACCTAACACATGATGACCAACTGACTGAAACTTGTAATTGGTTAATCAATTTATGAAAGCAATGTTCAATAGCCACACAACTTACCTTACATAGTGCTTTAAAATTTTTCCCTTCATTCCTCATTCCGACTTCTAATCATCGAGGAGTAGCCGGAAGAAGCAAAAATAACAGTTCATCTACTATTACCGAAATTTGGCGGTGTAATGAGATTCTTCCTGGGAATGTTTTTGAGATTGTCAGTGGGTTGTTCCCGATTTCATCGTCCCGCTTTTTCTCGAAAAAGCGGGATTCGCTACGATGTGGTATTTATTCATAACTTTTAACCCCTGACCCCTAACTCACACCCCTCCCTCAATACGCCAGATGTATCGCTTTTAAAACCCTTTCCATTTCGGCTTTGTGGCTATTTGAATTGCCCGGAAAATTGTTGTGCATAAAACTGAAGATCAGCGTTTTTCCGCTTTTTGTCAGCAAAAATCCGCTCAGGCAATGGTTGTTGCGCAGGGTTCCGGTTTTTGCAAAAACATAAGGACGGCCTTCTCCCGCGTAGTATTTGGTAATCGTGCCGGACACGCAGCCTGCCGGAAAGATGTGGAGCAGCCGCTCACGGGATATATTTTTATACAGCCGGTTTAACACAAAAACAATCGCTTCGGGTGTAAACAAATTGTACCGCGACAGCCCGGAGCCATCCACCCAACTGGTCTCGCCGGGAATGTCCGCCATCAGACTGTCTTTTGCAAAACGGATCACCTTCGAAGCATTGAGCGTATCGAACAGGGCATCCGCACAGAGCAGCAACAATTGCCCGGCAATAAAATTGTCGCTTTCCTGCATCATCCGCCGGTAAAGCGTATCCGCCGAAACACTGTAGATCACATTCGCTCCGGCGGGAGGCATGGAATCCATACGTAGCAATTCCACTTTTTTGCCCAAAGTTTCAGACAGCAAAGCCATCAAAAGTTCATCGGAATATTTGAACGGATGTTCACTTTGGTATTCCGGCAAAGTCAACAAAAGCGGATGGTATTCAAAAATGTTGCAATCGGAGCGGCGCTTTATCCGCAAGGGTTCCAGTTTTTCGTTTGCCGAAATTTCAGTTTTAAAAAAAGCGGGTTTTATATCGAAACTGTCCTGAAACCTGGATTTTTCAAAATGAACGACATTGCCATGAAATGGAAAGGCAGCGCTTTCCGGCTGGTAGGAATACGGAAAATCATCCCAGGCCCATCCAGGTCCGAAGCGCTCATCCATGAAATTGTGTGGACAATAAAACAATTGTTCTTTCCGGGTTTTTAAAAATTGGATAACGCGCTCATTTTGCACCAGGCGGGGATGCAAAAACGACGGATCGCCCGTGCCCCAGAAAATCATGGAATCGCCGTTGGTTACATATCTCAATGCCGGAACAGAATCCCCCAGCACGTTCATAGCCGTAAAAAGTGTGAAGATCTTTGTATTGGAAGCAGGTGTGAAGTGCTTGTCTGAATTGATGGAAAAGAGCGCTTTTTCAGCAACCGGATCGTACAACAGAAACCCCGTAAATCCCCGGTTGAAAACCGCTGAGTTCCGCACCAGGCTCTGGTATTCCTTCTCTTTTGATTTCTGGAATTTCCTTGCAGGACTGCACGACAGGGCAAGGTTCATCAAAATGAAAAGCATCAATGAATATGACGCAAGTGTTTTGGAACAGTAGTTTTTTGAAAAAGTCATGATTCAATTGTTAGCTTTGACACGATCAAAATATGAACAATCACCGATGCTTTTAAAAATTCTGAACGCTTTTTTTATTTTGAGTTTATTCCTGCTTTCTATTGGTCTGAACGGTCAGCCTGAAAGTCCAGGGCTTACAGATTCATTGATCGTGCAGCAATTTGAAGAGGCGGAAAACGATCTCTTTTTGCTCCGCAACGAAATGCAACTGATCCCTTTGCAAAACCTCGAAACCCTGGGTTTAAAAAGTATGGGTGTGGGAGCTAAAGCGGAGAATCCTTTTAATGAAACCCTGGCGAAATATACTTCAGTTGTGCGTCTGGTTTTTGATTCCAAAAATGACATTTCCCGCCATTTCAAAACTACGGAAAATACGCTGACCGTGCTTCATCTCCACCTCGACGAAATTTTTGAACCTGGTGAAAATACCATCGAGGCGATCCGCAGCCTGATCCAAAATCCGTCCACGATCACCGTCGTTTTCGACGAAAGGGGTATCCTGAATCATTTTCCCATTGGTTTCGAAAAATCCGGACATCTGATCTATGTTGGTGGCAAGAGTGAATTTCATCAATCCCTTGCTGCACAACTGATCTTCGGAGGCGTCGGGACGCACCGGCAGTTGGGCAATGACTTGAACGAGCATTTCAAAAAGGGCGAAGGGTTGCACTCCCCCGGCGGTCTCCGGCTGCGGTATTCACCGCCACAGGTGTTGGGCATGGATGCCCGCCTGCTCCGCGACAGCATTGGCGCCATTGCAAAAATGGGGATCGACAGCGGCGCTTTTCCGGGTTGCCAGGTGCTTGTCGCCAAAAACGGGCATGTGGTTTTTCACGAAACCTGGGGATTCCACACCTACGACAAAAAGCAGCCCGTCCGCCCTACCGATCTCTACGATTTTGCTTCCATCACAAAGGTCACCAGCGCCTTGCCTGCCTTGATGAAACTCTATGGCGAAGGGCGTTTTGATCTCGAAGCGCCGTTCAAAAAATATTACCCGGCGTTTAAAAACTCGGACAAAGCGCAACTGAGGATGCGTGATATCCTGGCGCACCAGTCGCGGCTCAAAGCCTGGATACCTTATTGGCGTAGCACGCTGAAAAAGAACGGAAAGTACAAATGCCGCACGTTCAAAACCAAACCTTCGCGGCGTTACCCGGTGCAGGTCACCGACAAGCTTTATCTCCATCGGCATTACAAAAAAAAGATTTTTAAAGCTATTAAAAAATCTCCACTGAACGCGGAGCAGGGTTATGTTTATTCGGATTTGTCATTCTATCTTTTCCCGGAGATCGTTTCGGATTTGGTGAACGAGGATTTTGAAACCTATCTCAAAAATACTTTTTACAAACCGCTTGGGGCATATACGATCACCTACAACCCTTACCCTGAATTTCCGCCGGAGCGCATCATTCCGACAGAAAACGATACTTTTTTCAGAATGGTGCAGATCCACGGCAAGGTACACGACGAGGGCGCTGTGATGATGGGCGGGGTTTCGGGTCATGCCGGATTGTTCGGAACGGCGAACGACCTTGCCAAGCTGATGCAGATGTATCTCAATGGTGGAACTTACGGTGGGCAGCGGTTCATTGCCAGAGAAGCACTCGACGAGTTCACGCGATGCCAGTTTTGTTACGCGGGCAATCGCCGTGGTCTGGGTTTCGACAAACCCCTGATTGAATATCATCCGGTAAAGAGTTCCGTTGCAAAAGATGCAAGTCCCAGGAGTTTTGGGCATGCAGGATATACCGGCACCTTCGTTTGGGTGGATCCGGAATACGACCTGATCTATATTTTCTTTTCCAATCGGGTGTATCCCACGCGGGAGAACCGGAAAATCTATGACATGAACATCCGCCCGACGATCCACCAGGTGATCTACGATTCGTTTTTAAAATGAAAATTTCAAACCTGTCCGGTTTTTCCGGCGGAGATTTTTTTCTATATCTTTAGCGCTTCTTCTGTGTTGCGTGACTGTGGTTCGAAAATAGAAACCACAAAAGAAACAAAAGAGCACAAAAGAGAAAGAAGAAAACAACTCGCACGATAAGTTAAAAGAAAAAAATCTGCTACAATGAGAATACAAATTTTACTGATGATCTTATTTTTTGGAAATCTTGCTAATGCTCAGGAAAACCCTGATACATTGAAGCTCGACTGGGAAGAATACGATCCGCCTTCCACCCTCGTAGTGCCGGAAACCCATATCACCAGTGCCAAATTTCCATTCATAGACGTACACAGCCACCATTGGCGAATGGCCGAGCAGGACCTCGATCTGCTGATCCGGCAGATGGATTCGATGAATATGAAAATCATCGTCAACCTAAGCGGAAGAGGTGGTGAGGCCCTGAAAAACATGATGGATAATGTCAAAAAATACGGCTACGAAGACCGCATCGTCATCTTTTCCAATATCGAATTGCGCAGTATCGATGCGCCGGATTGGGCAACAGAAACCCTGAAACAATTAGAATTTGATTACAACAACGGAGCAAAAGGATTGAAAATCTATAAAAGCCAGGGCATGAGCCACGCGGACTCAACCGGGAACCGAATTCCCATTGACGACCCGCGGATTGACCCGATTTGGGCCAAATGCGGCGAATTGGGCATTCCCGTCCTGATCCATTCTGCTGACCCGAAACCGTTCTGGGAGCCGCACGACATCCACAACGAACGCTGGCTCGAACTCAAGCTGCACCCTCGCAGGAAACGTAACGACTCCGATCCGGCGCCGTGGGAGCAGATCATCGCCGAACAACATCATATTTTTAAAAAACACCCCAACACTAAATTCATCGCAGCACACATGGGCTGGTATGCCAACGACCTGCAAAAGCTAGGCGAATTGCTCGACGAAATGCCCAACGTCTATGTGGAAATCGGAGCCGTCATCGCTGAATTGGGAAGGCAGCCGCGAATGGCCAATCGGTTCTTTGAAAAATACCAGGACAGGGTTTTGTTTGGAAAAGATTCGTACAGACCTGAAGAATATCCGACCTATTTCCGCGTGCTGGAAAGCGCCGACGAATATTTCCCTTATTACAAAAGATACCACGCCTTCTGGAAAATGTATGGCCTGGATCTGCCCGACGAAATCCTGAAAAAATTGTATTACAAAAATGCCTTGAAGATCATTCCGGGGCTGGATCGGTCATTGTTTCCGGCAGATTGATTTGCAATACCCGATGTCTTGGTTTTACTGGTTTTTTTCACCAAAAACAAATCCCCAACAATCTCAAATATTTTAGATTGGATTTTGATAATTATGGCTTGACAGCTATTCTCGGTATTAGTAAAAAACAAATATGACCTATTCAAGGAGTGGGAA
>CAZKDA010000277.1:0-5468 GCA_964551455.1 uncultured Saprospiraceae bacterium | reverse complement strand
TGTATTTTGTTCAGTTGCTCGCTGAAAGTCGCGAGGTTTTTCAGCAACTGGCCGATCTGTTCATTTTCCTCTTCAATGGTTCCGGTGATGGAAGCCAGGTGTGAAAAAGTACTTTCAATGCTTTTTGTGGAAGTGAGGATGAGCAAATTAAGATTCGCGGTGAGCGCATTAAAATTTCTGACGGATTCAGCCAGACCCTTTGAATCCGGGTCTTCGATTTTGTTGCCCAATGTATCAAAAACTTCACCTACTGCACCAGTGAGTTGTTTCAGGTATTTATTCAAATCATCCTGCGGGATCATGGAGCCAAGCATCCCCCGCACCCGGCCTTCCAGGTAATCGCCGTTTTGGACACAATCGTCACCCGTACAAGGATCGCTGAAGGTCAGCCGAATACCCTTTCCCCCCATGAGGTCAGTGCTGATGATCTCGGCAACTGCATCTTTAGGCACCCTGATATTTCGATCGATATCCAAAACCACCACAATTGTCCGCATGTCTTCCGGTTTCAGATAAATATCAGCCACCACACCAACCTGGAATCCGCTGATCAACACCGGCGATGAATTTGAAAGCATCTCTATATTCAGATATTCGACATACACCAGTTTGGAAGTACTCAGCACATTTCTGCCCTTTAGGTAAGTAAAGCCCCAAATAAGTATGGCAACGGATATGACGGCCAATATCCCGATTTTTGTTTCATAAGAAAATAAAAACTTTCTAGCTGACATAGAAGAACGGGTTTGCAATGATTGTACACCATTTTTAAAATCGGCTCAAAGATCACTTTTTTTATCAAAAACTTATAAAAATTTACAGGATCAAAGCCATGATATAAATAATTCAAGTTGCGGATAATTTTAAATCCAACCTGCCTGCATTTTACATAGAATTCGTCAGGCAGGCTGTAATCGTCCAACCTGCCCCGTATAAGGCGTGGCCGACAGCGGGGTTTTGCATCGAAATCAGAGATTTCTCACAAAATTCTCCGTTTCAATTGGATTATCCGCAACTCGGGATAAATAAATTCACGAAGCGATCCAAATATAGGCATTGAAGTACTGGTCTGAATAACTTTTTACAAGTGTAGAGATTAATATTTTGTAACGGAATGTGATCAACGACTCAGTTTCAAAGCCTTTTCAATATCGATCCGTTTCCCGTTTTGGTAGGCTACGACAAAGGCTTCTTCAAACCCGGATTTTCGCAAGCGGTTTTTTGCTTCGCTGGCTTCTGTGTATGATTGAAACCCGATCGCCAGATACCTGATCGTATTGCCTTCTTTCAGTACCTGTATGGTGTAGTCCAGGTTTTTCCATTTCGATTGTTCCGTGTCGGCGAGCCGGTCGGTGACTTCCAGGAGTACTTTGAATTTCACTTCCCCTGTATTTCCCGGGCTTTTTTCCTGTACGACCTCATATTCGACAGGCGTATCGTTTTTGGAAGGGATGATCAATGACGGTTTCAGATTTTTTGGCGGAGTGGCTTCGATTTTCGGAGCAGCCTTCCGCGTGGGTGATTTTACCATTTTGGGTTCATGCACTGTTTTGGGACGATCCGGGGTATAAGCGATCGGCGCTGAATTTGTGTAAAGTTCCTTTTTCGTAAACCCCGCGAGGGTTCCTTCTATTTCACTTTTATATTCTGAAAAAGCATTAAAAATGGCCTGGGCGATCAGTTGTTGGCCGTGATCAGTGGAAAGGAAAAGGTCATCGGACGTATTGCTGAGGTAGCCCGATTCCACCAAAACACTGGGCATGGTAGTATTCCGCAAAACGAGGAATCCTGCCTGCTTGACACCCCGGCTTTTGCGCCCTGCGTCGTTTTGGATGTTGTTTTCAATTTTATTGGCCAGCGCGATACTTTGCTCCAGGTAGGCATTCTGAAACATCGACAGGATGATATGACCTTCCGGTGTGTTGGGGTCGTAACCGTCGTAATTTTGCTGGTAGTTTTCTTCATAAAAAATAGCGGCATTTTCCCGTTTTGCAACGGCGAGGTTGTCATCAGCCCTATGCAACCCCAGCACGTAGGTTTCGGAGCCATCGACATGGCTGGCATTTGGTATGAAATTGCAATGGATGGAAATAAACAGATCGGCGTTGTTTTTATTGGCCAGTTCTGCTCTTTTGTGGAGTGGCACGAACACATCGGTTTTGCGGGTATAAATGACTTCCACTTCCGGAAAATGGGTTTCAATAGCCTTTCCTACCAATAGCGCTATGTTGAGCGAAACATGCTTTTCACTGGAATGCGCTCCGCTGCAACCACCATCCCGGCCACCATGCCCGGGGTCGATGACAATCTTTCGGATCTGATAGTCCGTACAATTTTGCGGTTCTTTAATATATTTGCCGGATGTACTATCGGAAAAACAAATATCTGCAAATAGCTCCGCCTGTCCTTTTTTAAAAAAATGGCTTTGTTCTGTAACTTTTTGAGTATTGTTAAAGTGAAAAAAGAGGGCGGGCAAAAATGCGACGAGGAACGTTAATGAAAAAACAGGGAATTTCATTTTCTTCATAGTTGGCATTTCATGTTTACTTTAGTGTTTCTTAAAGTGTTTCCTAATGTTTTTCGGCGATAATACACTGAACGTCAATAGCTTTAGAATTAGTCGCCGCGAGCGCAAAATAGCATAATTTCGATTGAAAGCAAAACTCCTGTTGATATTTTTACTCTGGCTGGTAAATCTGTACAGCGCTACTGCACAAACTATACCACTGGACAGGGACAGCATCCCCCCAGCGCCAGACACGATCCGGAGCGCCAGGGATACCCTTCCCCGTATCGGATTTCCCCGTGATACCACGACGCATACAACCAATATACAGCAGGTTAAAATCTCCAAAGATTCGCTGGATGCGGTCATCGATTACAGCGCCAGAGATTCCATGATCAACGACCTCAAAAACCAAAAAGTTCACCTTTTTGGCAACGCAGTAGTAACCTACACCGACCTTGAGCTTCAGGCAGATTACATCATCTTCGATTGGGGAAACAATATCGTCGAGGCAGTGGGATTGCCTGACAGCACCGGCAAGATCGCCGGCAACCCGGTTTTCAAAGAAGGTGACCAGACTTTCAATGCAAAAAAGATCAGGTATAATTTCAAAACCAAAAAGGGACTGGTATATGAAGCTACCACACAGGAAAAGGATGTCTTTGTGTTGGGCAAGGTGGGAAAGCTGCATTCTACAGATGAAAGTCAGGGAGTTAAGGAAGATCACATCTACAGCAAAGACGCAATCTTTACAACCTGTAGCCATCCCGATCCTCATTTCGGTATCCGCAGCGCAAAACAAAAGGTTATCCCCAATAAATTGGTCGTCGTTGGTCCTTCCAACCTCGAAGTCGGTGGCGTTCCTACTCCACTATGGCTTCCATTCGGTTTTTTTCCATTGAAAAAAGGAGAGCGGACCGGGTTGATCTTTCCCAGGGATTATAGATTTTCGGACGCCTGGGGCTTCGGGCTTGAAAATATGGGTTGGTATTTTCCTATCAGCGATTACCTCGACGCTACCGTTTTGGCAGATATTTTTACCAGAGGTTCCTGGGGCTTGAAGCTCGATTCGAAATACCGCAAAAGGTACAAATACAATGGCAGTCTCGCTTTGGGTTATTCCGATCGCAAAATGGAAACCAGAGGCATCCCAGTAAGCGATAAATCATTCACCATCAGGTGGTCGCATACGCAGGATCCGAAAGCCCACCCCCTCGACCGGTTCAGCGGAAATGTCCATATCCAGTCGAACAATTACCAGAGCCTCAACCTGAATGATTTTAACAGCAAATACAAAAACACCTTTACTTCGAATATCAATTACACCAGAACTTTTCCCAACCAACCCTTCACTTTCTCGGCATCCATGAGCCATTCGCAAAATGCCCAAACACGGCAAATGGACATCAAGCTGCCTGTAGTCGATTTTCAAATGAGCCGGATCTATCCTTTCAGAAGAAAGGAGGGGGTTGGAAATGAAAAATGGTTTGAAAAGATCAGCCTGCAATATTCTGCAAATGCACAAAACAGGTTGATCACTACCGATACGACTTTGTTTACCCAGCAGACGCTGGATAATGCACAATACGGTATCAGGCACATCGCTAACACCAACGCATCCTTCCAATTGTTTAAATATTTCAACATCACGCCAGCGGTCAATTACCGGGAGGTTTGGTACTTCGATCAGGTAAAAAAGTCTTTGAATCCAGAAATTGTGCTGGATACCACTTTTGTCGAAACCAGCCAGGGTGAAACTGAAATGGTTATCGACACGATCCGTTACGGAACCATCGAAGAAGATATCTTACGCGGGTTTTCTCCCCTTCGGCTCTTCAATACGAATATTTCGGTGAGCACCCAGATATTTGGCGTCCGGCGATTTTCCAAGGGCAAGATCCGCGGGATCCGGCATGTGATAAAACCTGCGGTGTCTTTTGGTTATACGCCTGATTATACTAACCCTTCTTATGGTTATTTCGATTATGTAGATACCGATACCCGATCTGAATTTAACCAGCCTCAACGTTATGATATTTTTGAAAACGGCATATACGACAGAACGCCGACGAGTGGTAAAGCCATGGCTTTGTCGTATTCCCTGAACAACATCTTTGAAGCAAAAGTATGGTCGAAACGCGACTCCATGGAAAAGAATATCAAGCTCTTTGATAACTTCAGCATCAACGGAAATTATAATTTCGCAGCCGATTCTTTCCAGTTCAGCATGGTGAACATGAATGGAACGCTGCGACTTTTCAACGGGATCAGCACCATGACGCTGACCGCCAATTTCGACCCCTACGCTTTTGATGTGGAACAAAGGCGCAGGATCAATGAATTCCACTGGGATGTCAACGGAAAATTGCTGCGTTTCGAAAATGCCTCGATTCGCTTCAACACGGGGATGCCTGTAAGCAGGATCAAAGAACTTTTTACAGGCCCGGCTCCTCCGGGGACTAAAAAACCTCCCCCGCCCGGCGAAGAAAGCCTGCTGGATATTTTCAGCGATTTCAGGATCAGCCATCAACTGGCTTTTACAGGCACCGCACAACTGAGCGGAAGGGACACGTTTTTTGTCAGTACGCATAACATTTCCGTAAATGGCAATCTCAAGTTGACAAAAAAGTGGAACCTCAGAGTGGGCAATATTTCTTACGATTTTAAATTGAAGCGACTGATCTATCCGGATATCGGTTTTTACCGCGATCTGCATTGCTGGGAAATGGGTCTCGACTGGCAACCCTTCAACGGTACTTATTCTTTTTATCTCCACGTAAAACCCGGAACCCTCGATTTTATCAAAGTACCTTACAATCGCGGCAACCAGGATGCTTTCAGGGGTTTTTAGCGGAGGGAGCGGTGTGTCATTTCACAAATGATTTTTGCAGGATATGGTGCGACCACGATGTGGTCGAAACGAAATTCCATTCAATAAATTCTAACGTAATTTGACCACGAT
>CAZKDA010000276.1:0-5494 GCA_964551455.1 uncultured Saprospiraceae bacterium | reverse complement strand
GAAACGCTGCCCGTAGTCCAGTTTCCGGTCAGGTTGAATTCTTCAGCTTCGGTTGATTGATTGAACTTTTCGGCGACGGGGGCATAGTCGTATCGTTTGAGGTAGTTGGCTCCGAAGTTGAGGGTTTCGCTTTCCTTGCTTTGCAAATACACTTTGTAAAGGTCGTAGTAAAAACTTCTGATGCTCAGCGAATCCTTGCTTTTGATGTTGCGGCTGTTCTTTTCGCGTTCACCGTAAACGCCCAGTTTCCAGTTGTCCAGCTTTTGAAAGGATTTTGAAACATCGATTTTGGGTCTTGAGAATGTTGCGTTTTCCACTTCCGTGTCCGTAGTCAGGAAATTGGCTTGCAGGTCGATGTTGAAGCCGGAGCGGTTGATGCTAGTTCTGGCAAAATGTTTTAAACCGGTGTAAATGGAAGACCTGAAAAAACCAGTGAACTGGTATTGAAAGCTGCCGAGATTTTTTTTGGAAACCACAAAGCCACCCCTGCCGATCTGTTCGTTGACGGTAGTATCCTGATCGGGAGAATCGCCAACGTTCCAGTCTCTTGCAAATTCAGCATTCCGGTAAGGGTTCAATGCCCTGAATCTATCCTGGATAAACTCGTGATCCAGTTCCGTTTTCAGGTTCCAGCCCTTTTCCGGCTTGCCGATCCCTTTGTCATGTCGGAATCTGGTGAAAACGCCCAGGCCGGTATTGTCGTCGTTGTCTTTTGATGAAAAACGGTTGAGGTCGTTGTCGCTGATGGCTATTTCCGTGGCAACGCTGGCATGTTTTGAAAGCTGGTATTCAACGCCTGCATTGTACATCGATCTTTTGTTAGGGGCGATAAGCTTGACTCCCGGCGTATATCTCCCCTGGTTTTTTCCGGTGATCGGATCGGGAGCCACCCATCGATAGACCCTTCCATTGGCGGCTGTTGCATTGTCGATGACATAAGCGCCGTTTCCAAAACCGACGTCCAGAAAACTGGCGGTATAGATGGCGCTGTCAGGATTGGTGGAATACACGAGAATTTGTTCGGTTGTGTCATCGCCGCCGATGGTGTAAGTGGTGTCGATGGCTTTGTAAGAAATGACAAACTCGTTGAACTCTTCCAGCGTATTGATTCCGGAAGCAAAAGTGTTGTCGATATCATCGCCGGCATTGGCCAAAGTCACTCTCGACAGGGAATCCAGATCGCGGGCGCCGCCCGAAGTTTTGGAATCCTGCTCGGAAAAAAGCCCGAAATACAATCTGAGTTTATCATCGCGGTATTCGGTATTTACGGCATACATCGAGCGGAGATATTGCTGGTCGGAATATTCAAATTCGACGATGATGCGCGTATCTTTGGTAATGAGCCGCAGGTTTGTAAATGTAACATCGCCGCGATTGTAGTCGATCACATAATCTTCTTCCAAACCGCGTTTGAGGAGTTGTCCATCGATAAACACTTTTTCCGTTCCGGCAAGGACGATGATGAACGTTTCGCCATTGGCGCCGCGAAGCCGGTAAGGCCCCTGGTTGCCTTCCTGCTGGACGATAAAATTCCTGGCAAACTTTCCCCGTGCAACGCCAATGCTCGCGCGGGTGTTCAGTTTTCCGTTTTTGAAAACTTCCGATTGATTGTTGAAGGTAGCTCCCTGTAGTTTTTTATAATAGCGCATGAAATAGTTGTCGGGGTTACCTAGTTCGTAGTCGCCGGCGATCAGCGAATTTTCCCGCCTTTTTATTTGTATAAAAACTTTGTCGAATTCCTGCAATTGCTGGGTATTTCCTTCGGGCTGGAGCGGGATGTTGTTGTCGGTAATGGCAGCCATGACCTCGATGTCGTCTCCCAGGTTTCCGGAAAGCTGGAGGTTGAAACTGGAATTGAGCACGAGGTTTTGGTTATTGCCGAAAGATATTCCTCTGGCGAAACTTCCATTGTAATCCAATCCTTTAAAATCGATCAAACCTTCCTGCGGCTCGTAAGGCCGGAAATCAAAACCGATGTATTTGCCATCATCGGCAATTTCGATTTGCGTGGTATCGAGGTGGAAATAAGGCCGGTAGAGGTCGTAAGGAAGGACTTTGTAACGCACCGTGATCGAATCGGGTTTTTCATTTGCTTTGTCGTTCCAACTCAAAATATTGCG
Source organism: uncultured Saprospiraceae bacterium (assembly GCA_964551455.1). Lineage (GTDB taxonomy): Bacteria > Bacteroidota > Bacteroidia > Chitinophagales > Saprospiraceae > JAHDHW01. The sequence goes on along the minus strand of CAZKDA010000276.1, from coordinate 3,374 downwards.
GTCAAACTGATAATTACTTTGCCCGATCTCCTTTCCGTTTTCAGCATCGTACACCACAACCGATGAGGGAATTACCGTCAGACTGTCGAGCGGTTGGGGCAATTCCGAAACAGCAAAAGACCGGGATTTTTGATTGGAAAACCGGTCAGTCTGGGAAGTTGAGGGAATGCTACAGATTACAACAATTGCTATGCAGAGTAAATGTTTTATCATTAATATATTAAACGCAAATTGCGGAACAACATGCAAATTTTGAGTGATGTCCCGATTTGCAGAGATCATTTTTCAATAGTTCGGTAATTTTTTTCTCATGTTGAGTTGTTGAGTTTCTGGTTGTACTGACACAAAAACTTGTAACCACGAGGTACTTAGGTCCTGCCTGCGACGCATGTCAGGCAGGCACTAAGAATCACTAAGCGAAAGCTATGATAAAATGGGACTAAGTTATGATGTCAATACAACTAACCCCTAACCCCTAATTTTAACATAATACGAATAATCGCTTGGGAATGGTGCATCGGGAACAATTTAACAATTTGCCAATTCACAAAAAAAGCGCACGAACCGGTACAGGATCGTGCGCTTGAATAAACTAACCTTAAAAATATATCAAAACGTAATTGTTCTGCTTGCTTCGTGGCTTCCGTCAGGGTTTTCTGCTTTTATGACGATACTGGTTTTACCCTTGCCGATGTTTATCGTAGTTTGGAACACGCCTGATCTGGCGTCGAATGCAAAAGTGTCGAGCGATCTGCCATTGATGGTGAAAGTGATCTGCTCTTTTTTGTCAATATTTTCCAGTTTCGCGATGATCGTGCTTTTCGCCCTGTCAGGCTGGAAGGGATCAACGGTTGGCTCGCTCACGGAAATGATCTCGACCTTTGGCGGGTTGGAAACCTGGATGATCTGTTGTTTCACATAACGCACGGAAGAATTCGCGCTGGCGGTTCCGCTGTCATTCTTTGCTTCCACTGTCAGGCTGTTGAGGCCATCGTTCAGGCTGATCTCGGCTGTGAGCCGCTGGCTGCGCGGGTTGAATTCAAAGGCTTTCCACATTTTACCGTTTACCTTTAAGGTGATGTCTTCCTTTTTACTGACATTTTTTACATCGACTTCGATCGTGGTTTTTTCGGTATTCACGGTAGTGCCCTGCCTGCCTGGGTTTACAAAACTGACCACAGGTTTCGGTATCGGCGGAGCATAAGTGATTGAAATGCTCTCCTCGTGGCTTCCATCTTTGTTGGTCGCCTTTACCGTGATGACGTTTTCGCCGGTTTTCAGAGTCACTGCTGCACTGAGCACATTTCGGGAAAATGTGAAAGCTGTCGGCTCGTTATTGACCAGCAATTGTATGTCTTTCTGAAGGCTGACGTTTTGTACGGTAGCTTTCACGGTGGTTTTGGGCTGCTGGGTAGTGGTCTTGGTTTTCGGTGTGGTGATCTTGACCACGGGCGGTTTTAGTGGTGCTTTGTAATGGATGACCCGCTGATCTTCATCGTTGCCATCCTGGTTGGTAGCTTTGATGATGATGGTGTTTTGGCCTTCCTGCAATTTCAGGTTCGCAGTCAGTGTATTATTTTTAAAAATAAATGTTGAGAACTTTTTACCATTTACGGTCATTGCAATGCCGTTTTTGTCTTTCACTTCTTTGATCGTTGCGCTGATCGACACATCGCTGGTTTCAACATTCGAAGTTGGCGAAGCCGGCTGTGTGAACTTCACGATAGGAGGCGCAGGCACAGGAGGTGTGAAAGTAATAACAACATTTTTTTCGTCAGCGCCGTCTTTGTTTGTCACCTTTACACGGATGTTGTTCAAACCTTCGCGAAGGCTAAGCTGAGCAGTTATTTTCTGAGTATTTTTATTAAAAACGAATTCCTGAATTTTGCTGTCGTTGAGTAAAACTTCGATTTCATCCTGGCTTCCGATATTCAAAGTCTTCGCTTCAAGCGCAACATTTTTGATCGTTGTTTTGCTGTTGTTTCCAGGCTTTTGGATTGTAACCTGCGGCGGCAACGGAATTTCAATCACGGGTTTTTTATAAAACACATTGACGCTTTTTTGATCTGAACCATCATTGTTCACGGCTTTGATCCACAAGTTGTTATTGCCTTCTTCCAGCGAAACGGTTGCATTGAAAACCCTTGAGTTCGGATCGAAAGTGAAGTTGGAAATTTGCATACCATTTACTGTAAATTCGATGTCGTTTTTGCGGGTTACGTTCAGAATTGTTGCAACGATAGTCGTTTCCGCCTGGGTCACTGTAACGCTAGCTGAAGCGGGTGTAGTGATGGTGACGACCGGAGGATTTTTTTCAATTTTACAACCCGCCGTTGTTGCACGGTCAGAATCGCTTCCCGCCTCGTTTTGAGCGTTGATCACCACTTCATTGATGCCTTGCTCCAGCCTGATCGTCGTTTTCAATACCCCGCTATTCGGGTTAAAAGTAAAATCATAAAACCGTTGGCCGTTGAGCATAAAAACAATATCGTCGGCATTTTCAATATTCGTTATGGTAGCGATCACGGTGCTTCGGCAGTTTTCAGGATCAAAGGGATCGACCGTGGGCTGGCTCATGGAATTGATCTTCACCACAGGTGGCTCGATCACAGGCTCTTCCGGCTCGTCGATCCACTCTTCATAAAATATCACCACTTCGTCGGCGGCAGTTCCCGCTCGATTGCTTCCTTCCACCCGCACTACGGTTTTGGCATGGAAAAGGTCTAAGTTAGTCACGAGGATTCCGTTCATATAGCTGAAATTCGAGCTTCTGCGGCCATTGATCGTCAATCGCACATTGTCTTTTTGATCAACATGGTAGATCTTCGCCTCAACCCTCACTGCAGGCTCCATCGTGTAATGCTGCGCCTCATAAGGTCTGACGATTTGCACCACCGGCATCGGAGGCAGTGTATTTTTCAAAATGATCGTCGTTTCATCCATAGCATATCCGTCAGGATTTTGCGCTTCGATTTTCACGTGGTTGTATCCTTCAACAAGATTGATGTTAGCCGAGAAGGTTCCGTTTTTGCCATTGTAGGAAAAATTGCGGTATTCCGTACCGTTGACGGTAAATCGCACATCGCGTGAGTTGGCAACGTGGCTGATATTTGCCTTTACGGCAAAACTTTCCGATTCAGTTGTGAAATTATCATAAACCGGCTGGGTGATTTTCACCGACGGCGGATATTGCGGCGGATATTCGTAAACCGGCTCCTGGTAAAAAATGACAACGGTTTCCTGGGTAGTTCCGGCGAGGTTGGTGGCGGTGATCCGGATGTCGTTCCGGCCCTGGCGGAGCGGAAACGAACTGGTGAAAGTTTCACCACTGAAGTTGAATTGCTCATCGTAGCCATTCACCATAAACCTCACGT
>CAZKDA010000275.1:0-5512 GCA_964551455.1 uncultured Saprospiraceae bacterium | reverse complement strand
AAAGATGATAAAAATTCATTATTTTTTCCAGCTTGGAAAACATGCTTTTTTAACAGGAAGCCCCATTTTTTGTTTAGAAAGTTTGTCTTATAGTTGATGAAACACGACAATTATACCATTCGTAGGAAAAATATTACGGTTTTTGTTTAATTTGGTTTGGCTTTGACTGTGTAATCAGCCGGAAATATTTTGCGATCATAGCTTTCCTGACCAATACCAGGATAATAAGTTCATAAGTTGTGTATTTTGTGGCATTGCGATTTTCGGTTTTCAAAATTTTATTCCGAAAATTAAATTTATTTTTACACAAGAATGTACTAATGCAAGATATTAGGGCGATCAATTCTCGTATCTAAAAAAATACTACCTATGAGTCTTAAATCCTTTACACCCCTCGCATTTCGCAAGCATCCGGCAAATGCTTTATTGTTAAGTTTAGGGTTGCTCCTTTCAAGCGCCACATACCTGTCGGGCAACACAAATTCATCATCTGACGACGGCCACACAAAAGGATGGGTATTGTTGGAAAATGATTATACCGAAATACCTTCAACCAATGAAGCCAGCCCGGCCAGCGTTTCGGATACTTGTTATTACACCTTGCAGCTATTTGATTCCTTTGGCGATGGCTGGAACGGCTCGGTATTGACCATCACCGTCAACGGGGTATCCACCGGATATACTTTTACGAATGGCACTAGCGCCACCTTTGTCGTAGCTGCGATCAGCAATGCACCGTTTATCGCCACATATACTGCCGGCGCTTTCCAGAATGAAGTAACCTACAATATCTTAGACCCGGGCGGCAATATTATATTTTCGGACGGCCCGTTTCCGCAGACCGGCGAAGTGCTGAACATATTTGCGTGCCCAACCTGTCCGGGAATACAAAATGTCAACATTGACGATGTAGGCGCTCTTGATGCAGATATTAGCTGGACTGCCGCTGACTCCGCGGGAGTTTATCACATTGAATATGGTTTAGCGGGATTCACTTATGGTACGGGAAATATGCTGACCACTTCAAATACCGCGATCCATTTGACTGGCCTTCAGGAAAAAACGGTTTATGATTTTTATATTTCCATCGCCTGCGACAACGGCGATTCGAGCGCTGTGGTCGGTCCGGTGTCTTTCCAAACGATCTGGCTGATCGATGTAGGCGTTTCCGGCATCCATTCGCCGGAAACCGAATGTATGCTCTCCAATTCCGAATCTGTAGAAGTTATGTTGAAAAACTATGGCGACCTGCCCCAATCGCTCATCCCGTTCAGGTATAGCGTAAACGGCGTTGACGCCGGCGTGAATTATCCGGCAGACGGGTTTTACACAGGAGTCATCAGCAATGACAGTACTAAAACGGTTTCCTTTCAAACGACTTATGATTTTTCACAATTCGGCGAATACACCATAGAAGCGTGGACTGAACTGCCAAACGACAGCGATATCCTCAACGACAGCTTTTCTTACATGGTGACCAACATACCGTTTGTTACCCAGTATCCTTATTTCACCGATTATGAAACCTGGAAAGGCGGGTGGCTGGTAAACCTGGAAAGCAGCACGAACAGCACTTGGGCTTTTGGCCAACCTAATGCCAATCTGATTTCCAGCGCCGCCAGTGGCGTAAATGCCTGGGTGACCAACCTCAACGGCAATTATAACAATAGCGAATTGTCGTATCTCGTATCGCCCTGCTACGACTTTTCAAGCCTCAATGACGACCCTGTGATCAATTTTTCATTATACTACCACACCGAGACGTCGTGGGATGGCGCATGGCTGGAAGGTAGCACTGACGGCGGGAATACCTGGTCAAAGATCGGCGCCATGGGGACAGGGCTAAACTGGTATAATTTCAACAATACTACCCAGGGGCTTGGCAATGTGTGGGCAGGAAATTCGCTGGGCTGGATAGAAGCTGAAAACTTCCTGACAGGCTTTGCCGGAGAACCCGATTGCAGGTTCAGATTTGTTTTTGACTCGGATCCATCCGTAAATTCTTTTGAAGGTATCGGCATTGACGATGTGCTCATTTCGCCGGTATTCCAACACGACCTTTCTATGCTCAGTGTCGAAAATACCAGTCTTTCAGAATGCGGAGACGAAGAAGATCATGTTACCGTGGAAATACGAAATGCTGGGTTGTCATGGCAAAACGGATTTGATGTATCCTATCAGGTTGATGGAGGCTTTGTCATTACTGAAAATGCCGGAGCGCTGGTTTTACCACCGGGCGCTATCGGCCAATTTACTTTTACCACGCCTTTCAACTCCAATTCATTCAGCACAAATTACGAGATCGTAGCCTGGACATCGTTGAGTAATGAGCTCAATTTTGTCAATGATACGGCTTCTTATGTTTTCACCACAGTGACGCCTGATCCCTTGCCGCTGGTAGAAGATTTTGAAAATATTGCATACCCTCCGGGTTGGGTTAGTACAGGATTCATCACCAATGCCCACAACAACGTTTCTTACGTGAGCGCCGCAAATCTATACGCTTTCAACACGAATTTCCAAATGACCACTTCCAACATCGGCCCCATCAATCCAGGCGACAGCCTCACTTTTGATTATCGTTATGTAAACTGGTCTGCCGGTACGGTTGCTACGGTTTTAGGAGCAGGAGATTTTCTAAATGTACAAATCTCAACGGATTGCGGGGATTCCTTTACAACGGTTTATACCATCGACCAAAACAACCACACGACTTCAAATGTAATGGCCAACCAACTGGTCGATCTGGATCAGTTCGCCGGAGAAGTCATCAAAATCCGTTTCCTGGCCCAATGGGGAACCGGAGATTACTGGCTGGACATCGACAATATCAACATCATTGGCTGTCCGCAATCGCTCAACACGGACATCCAAACAAACTATGAATCATCAGCCGGAGCAAACGACGGCTCGATCATCATTAGCGCGACACAAGGCCAGCCACCTTATGATTATCAATGGAGCGATCCGAATGCTCCAGATAATATCGGTCAAGGCACCTACATCGTAACCATTACCGACGCCAACGGATGTATCGAAATCCAGACTATCGAGCTGGGCGTTTGTCCTGAGAGCCTAGGCATTAATGCTCAGGTGACCCACGTTTCACAACCCGGCGGTTCAAATGGAAAAATAACCATCGCGCCAACCCTGGGCGAAGGACCTTACATTTATGAATGGAGTACCGGAAGTACAAACGCGACAATCTCCAACCTGCCGGTCGGCGAATACGAAGTGACAGTAACGGATGCGCACAATTGTTCGGAAGTGATTACCATAACGGTTGATCTCGCCTCGGGGCTGGAGGACCTGGCTATCCTGTCAGCGATCAGTCTGGCGCCAAATCCGACTTCCGGCATTTCGACGCTGAGCGTTTCGCTCACACAGGCCTATGATGTTCAGATACAGTTGGTCAATGTAGTCGGCCAGGTATTGCTTTCAGAAAAAATACAAAACAGCAGTTCGTTCACTTATCCGGTCGATCTGAGCGATTTCCCCGGCGGAATTTATTTTGTGCGCGTACAGGTTGAAGATCAGCTATTTATCGAAAAGCTCGTTAGGGCAAGATAATTTTGAATGACTATTATTAATGGAAAAGGCGCTTGTTATCCTCGTTAGCAAGCGCCTTTTCTGTGTGTTTTTTAAACTATATTTATCAAATTTCATTTTCTTGTTATCGGTTTTAAAAAGCCGGGAACAAGTATAAAAAAAACAGCGCTATAAAAAATTAGTTACTGATGAAAATCGGAATCGTTTGTTATCCCACCTACGGCGGAAGCGGTGTAGTCGCCACGGAATTGGGGAAAGGTCTTGCTAAAAAAGGACATCAAATCCACTTTATCACCTACCGCCAGCCGGCCAGGTTATTAACTTTCCAGGAAAACGTTTTCTACCACGAAGTGACCGCAGCGGATTATCCGCTTTTTGAATATCCACCGTATGACACCGCGCTTACCAGCAAACTGGTGGACGTGGTAAAATATGAAAACCTCGACCTGCTCCACGTTCATTATGCCATTCCACATGCTGCCGTGGCTTATATGGCCAAAAAGATCCTGTTGCAGGAAGGTCGTTATGTTCCGGTGGTCACTACTTTGCACGGGACGGATATTACCCTCGTGGGCAGCAACCCGTCGTTTGCTCCTGTCGTAGCATTTTCCATCAACAAATCCGATGGCGTCACTGCCGTTTCAGAAAGCCTGAGGAAACAAACCCTGGAGACTTTTGACATTCAAACCGACATTCAGGTCATTCACAATTTTATTGATTTCGAGAGGTTCAAAAAGAGCGATAAAGATCATTTTAAAAAAGCCATTGCTCCCAATGGCGAAAAAATACTGGTGCATACTTCCAATTTCAGAAAAGTAAAACGCGTCGATGACGTGATCTTTATTTTTAAAAAAGTACACGAACAGATACCCTCGAAACTTCTGCTCATAGGCGACGGCCCCGAACGCCGTAAGCTGGAAGACCTCTGTCGCAGTATAGGCCTGTGTGATGAGATCCGGTTTCTGGGAAAACAAGATGCCGTAGAAGAATTGCTCGCCATTTCCGATCTATTCCTGATGCCTTCCGGAAGTGAAAGCTTCGGACTGGCAGCGCTGGAGGCTATGGCATGCGAAGTGCCTGTGATCTCCTCCGACGTCGGAGGGCTTCCCGAACTCAATATCCACGGCAAAACCGGTTTCTTGAGCAAACTCGGCCACGTCGATGAAATGGCTCAAAATGCCCTGCTCCTGTTGGAAGATGAAACTTTGCTGAATGAATTCCGGCACAATGCCCTGGAGCAGGCCAAGCGGTTTGATATTGAGAACATCCTGCCCGAATACGAAAAGTATTACGACTACATTTTGAATAAAAAGGTGTACAAGAGGGCAAAGGTTAAGAGCTGATTGGGTTGATTAGATTATTGGTAGATGGCAACTTTACGACTTAACAACTCCACAACTAAACGGTAAACTGCACAAACTTTATGGTCTTTTGTGCTTCGAGGTGCATTTTCTCATAGTAAGTTTTGATGGACAACGCTTCAATGACAGGCGGTTTTGAATAGATGTCGTCATCGTGGGAGATCAATTTGCAATTTGCATCCTGGCGGATGGTACCTAGTGTAAAAGTGTAAAGATCATCTGAGTCGGTTTTGAGGTTGACCGTAGCGCCGGGCGCCAATATTTTACGGTATTGGTCGATGAAGAAAGGAGCGGTCAGCCGCCGGTTTTCCTTGCCCTTTTTCAGAAAAGGATCCGGGAAAGTGATCCAAATCTCATTGATTTCATTGGTTTCAAAAAACAAAGCGATCTGCTCGATCCGCGTCCGTAGAAAAGCGACATTTTCAAGTCCGGATTCGAGAGCGATTGAAGCGCCTTTCCATATCCTGGCCCCTTTCACATCGACGCCGATGAAATTTCGTTGTGGAAATATTTCAGCCAAACCCAAGGTATATTCGCCGCGCCCGCAAGTTTCGTTCGGTCGAGGTAAGGTTCAACCACTACGCCTTCGGGCAATGACTTTA
>CAZKDA010000274.1:0-5517 GCA_964551455.1 uncultured Saprospiraceae bacterium | reverse complement strand
TGATCTCCGAAGTTGTGGCTCCGCCCGTCCACAGGTAGCTCTTGGAACCTTGAGTTACAGAAGCGCTGGCATCGAGGTTTACGGAAGTGATGTTGCAATTGAGTTCGGAATTGCTGGCATCGATGTCCGCCTCCGGCGAGGTGCTATTTTGTGAAATATAGATCGACTCTGTGTCGGTACAACCATTTGCGTTGTCCGTTACGGTTACGGTGTAAGTTCCGGGCGATACCGCAATGATCGCAGAATTTGTGAATCCCCCTGTCCAAAGATAACTCTTGGAACCTTGCGAAGTGGAACCTACGGCGCTGAGTACAATGATTGGTTTGGAACAGCTTAGTTCAGTGTCGGTTGCAAAAATATCAGCTTCCAGCATGTTTTGAATCGTAACATTTGCAGTACAAGTATTGGTATTGCCGCTGGCATCGCTGACAGTTAGTGTAACCACGTTGAGGCCCAGATCATCACAGGAAAATGTGTTGGGTGATACGGAAACCAGGCTTACGCTGGTGCAATTGTCATCACTGGAAGCATAAACGTCTTCCGGTGTGATTTCTACCGATGCAGAGGTTAGTGATATGGTAATATCCTGGCACGTGACCGAAGGCGGTTCATCTTCTGCAATATTGACTAAAAACAAACAACTGTTGGTATTAAGCGAAGGGTCGGAAATAGTATAATTTACGATCGTAACCCCTGCGTTGAATTGTGTTCCGCTGGCATCGCCGTTTCCACTACCCGTAGTAGCTCCCGCCAAGGTATAACTCACCGTGGATGAACAATTGTCATCTGCATCCGGGCCAATATCATTTACGGTTGCAAAACATTCGCCGGGATCAACGCTTTGGTTGATTATGATCGGGGGGCAGGAAATGTCGGGTGTCTCAGTATCTTCGATAGTTACATCAAAGCTACAGGTTGAATTTCCACCACAACTGTAAGCAGTATATTCGACGGTGGTGGTACCAATTGGAAAAGCGCTTCCGCTGGGAAGGCCTGTTGTTAAAAACACCTCCGGGTATTCTACAACCACAAAATTGGTGATGTCAACTATTTCATGCCCGCCAATCCCCAATGTCGAAAACAATCCGAAACCGAAGGTGTCTCCTGCATCCAGATCGATGCTGAAACTTCCGGACTCATTTCCTGATCCCAGAAAACCAGTAAGCGACGTCGTACTTCCGTTCAATGAGTAGAAAAAAGGTTCGAGGCCATTCAACCCCGATCCGTCAGAGTCATAAAACCAATCGAAAGAAATCGTTAACTGACACGTAACAGTCATTTCAACATAGCCTCCCGTTTGTAATATACTCCCGTTATTGCTCACAAGCACCAGTTCATCCGGGGCATTGGAGAAATCTACGCTGGAGTTCCCCGGCTCGTAAATGTCCCAGAAACATTCCGAATAATTTTCACTGAAGCCATTGACCGTAATATCCGGAACGGAAGGAGTTGTATAATTTACAATAGCCGAACACTCACCGGGATTATTGGATTGGGTAGCATCATCAGGGCAGGAATTGAATACCGGGGCGCTGCCGCCTGCGCCGGTGACCGTTACGGTAGCCTCGCATTCATCGGTTTGGGATAAATTGTCTTCTACGGTCAGGGTTACAGAATAGGTTCCCGGTGCCAGAAAGGTTGTTTGACTTAAAGCCATTTCACTCAATCCGCAATCATAGGTGCTACCGTTGTCGATGTCTTCCGCAGTGATAGAAACAGAATTTTCGCAACCAAGACCGACAGTAATATCCTTGCAGGAAGCCACTGGTGGTGAAGGAGTATATGTCACCGTCACGGTAGCTTCGCAGGTGGATTGCTGTCCGCTGTTGTCTTCTACGGTCAGGGTTACGGTGTTAGTTCCGATGTCATCGCAATCGAAGGCTGAAATGTCGATGGATCTGGAATCGATGCCACAATCTGCCGTGCTTCCGTTGTCAATATCGTCGGCATTGATCGTTGCGGTTCCATCGGTAAGCGAGACCGTAATATCCTGGCAACTGGCAACCGGCGGGTTACAGGCTTCCTCCAGCCTGATCTCATCGATATACGAACGATCGTTGTTGTGGTTGTTAAAAACACAGATCTGTACAGCCACCGAAGTGCTTGCAGGGATTCCGTAAGCTCCGACTGTTGTGCTGTTGAAATCTCCCGAAACGGTTTGCACCAGCACAGGCGCCCCGTCGATGATGATGTAAACTTTGAAATAATCCGATCCTGACAAATTCGATTCGCTCAGATCAACTTCCATGTCGATGTTTGTGGAACCGGGCAGATTTATGGTACTGGAAGTATAGCAGAGTTCAGTACGGATATCGCGGGCGGTCAGCCTGTATTTCCCGCTTACAAAAGCAACATAGAAATAATCGTTTAAATTTTTAAGCTGCGAGCAGTTGCCGGAAAGTGTCCATTCCGAGGAGGGATTGTATGTGTTGCAACTACCCGGAGAAGCATTATTGCATTTTCCGCGAATTCCCTCACCCGCATTGTTGCTGAAATCTTCCGTCCAGGGTAGCTGGGCATGTAAGAAGGTGATATTGAAAAACAGTAGCAAACCCGTAATAAAGGTGATCCTGTTCCTCAAACTTAGTTTTTTTACACCTCGAACCCGAACAGCATTGGCCTTTGCAATACATGTCGTTGTATCGCAGCAGATCGTATTAAAGTTTTTCTTTCGTTTGTAAAAAATTCCCATGCTTTTCAAACCAATGCGGGGAGCTACTCAATGCCAGTTCAAATTGTAAAAAGTGTGTTTTTAGAAAGTTTCTAAAGGGGAGATAAGTTATTGTCCTGGTTGCAAGATATGTGCCATTAGCTACCCGGAACAGGGTAGAAAGTCCATTGGAACGATGTTACATTTCCGGGCATCACATTGGATCGACGTTGATGTTGATCCGCACGCTTGAAAAGCCTTTTAATGATTGGGTGTAATGCGTAGCTTCCAGGATACAGGCTTTGGCGAAGGCATTGTTTTTCATGTCACGTTCAGTTTTCACGAGCAGGTCCATCAGAAAAAAAGACCGGATCCTGGGGATGCCGGGAATGGCCGGGCCAATGACGCGATCGCCGAGCGAGCTTTTCAGATGCTTTGAAAATGCCTTTGCTGCTTCATTAAGGATGTCAGGCTTTTTATGTTTCAAAGTGATCTTAATCAAGCGGCAAAATGGCGGATACACAAAGGTTTGCCGTTCATAGATCTCTCTTTCGTAAAAGCTGGTATAGTCATTTTCCAAAATTTCTTTCAAAACCGGATGCGCAGTATTAAAGGCCTGGATGACCACCTTGCCGCGTTTGTTTTTTCTGCCCGCTCGCCCGCTCACCTGGGTGATCAACTGAAACGCCCGCTCGCTGGCTCTGAAATCCGGAAAATAGAAAAGCTGATCGGCGCTCAGTATTCCGACCATCCCGACATTGTCGAAGTCCAGCCCTTTGGTGACCATCTGGGTTCCCACCAAAATATCCACCCGTTTTTCTTCGAAGTCGTTGATGATCCGGGCATGGGCATCTTTGGTACGCGACGTGTCGTAATCGAGCCTGGATATCTTTGCTTCCGGAAAAAATATCTTCAATTCATCCTCGATCTTTTCGGTGCCGAAACCCTTGAGCGTCAATTGCCCGGAGCCACAGGCCGGACAGGCGGTGGGCACTGGATTTTGATAACCGCAATAATGGCAACGCAGGTTGTTTTGAAACTTGTGATAGGTCAGGCTCACATCGCAATGGATGCACTCGGCATGCCAGCCGCAGAAGTTGCAATTGATAGATGGGGCGTAGCCGCGGCGGTTTTGAAACAGGATAACCTGCTCACCCTGTTCGAGCGTGTTTTTTAAAGTTTCCAAAAGCACGGAAGTGAAATGCGATTGCATTTTGTTCTTTTTGGTTTCGTCTTTTGCATCCACAATGATGGTTTCGGGAAGCTCCAGGCCGCCAAATCGCTCCGGCATTTTTACAATCTGGTATTTTTTAGACAGGGCATTGTGGTAAGATTCCAGCGAAGGGGTTGCGGTTCCGAGAATGATCCTGGCCTGATGCTGGTGCGCCAGGAAGACGGCCACATCCCTTGCGTTGTAACGGGGCGCCGGATCGGTTTGTTTGTAAGAAGTATCGTGCTCTTCATCTACGACGATGAGCTTCAAATTGCTAAAAGGCAAAAACAGACTCGAACGCGCGCCCATCACCAGGGGTTTACCTTCCAGCACATGGCGCCAGATTTCGACGCGTTGGTTGTCGGTGAGCCGTGAATGGAATACGGCGATCTGGTCGCCAAAAATTTTCTGAAGGCGGCTGACGATCTGGGTAGTCAAAGCTATTTCCGGCAATAGAAAAAGCGCCTGCCCGCCTTGCCCGATCACCTCCTGGATTAGTTCCACATAAACGCGGGTCTTTCCGCTGCCGGTCACTCCGTGGAGCAGCGTTACCAGCGTATCTTTTTCAGCTTGAATAGCTTCGATGGCGGTGATCTGCTGTGCCGAGAGATCGTGGGATTCCACCAGGTCTTCTTCGTAGCCGCCGATGCGGCTGACCTGTTTTTTATAAATTTCAAAAACGCCTTTTTTTTCAATGGCTTTCAAAACCGAACTATCCACGGATGCTTTTTTACAAACGTCCTGACTCTGAACGATCTCCTGCTTTTTGGAAAGGTGAATGAAAGCCATGAGCGCTTCCACCTGGCGGTTCGAGCGGCTGAGGAGTTCAAAGGCTTCTTCGAGCAGCTCTGGATTGGAGTGGTAAGGTTCAGCTAATTTGACGCAACTGACTTTTTTGGGTTTGTAACCAGATTTAAGCTCTTCTTTCAGATAAATGACGCGTTGTTCGAGCAACCGGCTGATGAGCGGATAAACCGTTTTCTGGTTTAAAATTTTGCGAATGTCGTCAAGGCTTAGCTCGTGTTGTATGCTTAGCGCTTCGGTGATCATAAATTCCTTGTCGCTGAGGCCGTCGTAGTTTTCATCGAAAAGCGGGCTGAGTATCACGCGGGTTTCGCTGCTGAGTTTCATGCCGGAAGGCAGCGCGGCGTTCATCACCTCTCCCAGGGTACAGGCGTAGTATTTTGCCATCCATTGCCAAAGCTCGATCTGTGGTTGAAAAATGACCGGCGAGCGGTCGATGACTGAAATGACGGGCTTGGGTTTGTATTCTGCCGGAGGATTTTGATGCACATCCATCACCAGCGCTGCATAGAGTTTGTTTTTTCCAAATTGTACTTCCACCCTGATCCCGGTTTGTACCGAAGTGACCAATTCTTCAGGGACGTAATAGGTGTAAGGCTTAGGCGCTGCAATGGGAAGAATTACAGTGACATAAGTGTTGGTGGACGTAGTGGGATGAAATGTTTCGGGGGCCAAAATTCGATTTTATTACTAAGAAAGATGTCAGAAATAAGATGTCAGACTGTAAATCGTTGATAGCCAATATCGCTTTTCTTAAAACCTGGCTACTTTATTTTTGACATGTTACTAAATTTATTATACACGACACCGCATAGATTTCGGATTATAAAAATTAATTCCCGACGTGTCG
>CAZKDA010000273.1:0-5530 GCA_964551455.1 uncultured Saprospiraceae bacterium | reverse complement strand
AACCATAAAAAAGCCCTTTATTTTCATCTTGACCTTCACCTTCAAGAGGTGAGTAAGAATTTTCTATTTCAAACCTTAAATTTTTCAAAGTAGCATATTCGTATACTAACGATCTTAAAGTAGTATCTCCTGTTTTCCCAATTATTGGATATTTTCTTGGTATTACTATTTTTTTCATTTCAATTACTTCATTTTAAAGGTATCATTCCAATTCTTCTTTCCATTAACAATAAAAATAAATAAATTTCCTTAAAACTAATTGAACTAGTTGAGGAAATGATTTTCAATATTTACTGATTTCATCGATTTGATTTCATTCTGTGTTTTCTTTTCATGGCACCGAACGATTGGCTATACGCCCTTACATTAGCATTATTAATTTAGTAGAGATAAAACCATTAAAAAGTGGCAGAACAGGGTGAACAAGGTTATGCTCTTCCACGCTGTTGAAGGTACGACATTAATCGAACAAATTATATACATAGCTTTAAAAAGTCGTGAGCTATCCGATTATATTTGTTCACGGCTCTATGCCAAAGTTGGTGCAAAAAAAGCTTTGGAAGTGTTAGGCTACAAACTTAGTATCTATGCAGAGTTTAGGTTCTGTTTTCCAATACCCCAGCCGCCGCATACATCCGCGACCGGTTGTAGCGGGAAAACTTTTCATTGAAGATATGCGGCTCCCGATAATCTTCATTAATCCATATCCATATATAGAAATCCCCATAAGGTTGGAAAAAAATTGCCGAATAGTGCAACACCGGCTTCATTGCAGATGCCTTTCAGGCAAAACGAAGTCTTAGTTGTTAGCGGTCGTTTTCTTCGTTGATAATTGATTCGATTTCTTCAATTAAATTCTTGATCCTGGGAATTAATGGTTTTAGGTCGCCTTCTTCAACTTCGGAAAAATCTTCGTAATCTGCTTCTTGCCTGATCCCAAATAATTTATTGAAAAGTTTTCCGTCCTCTCTATCAACTTTTCCTTTTTTTACTAATTCCTGATTGAAAGTTGCTTTTAAACCGGAATGGGTCGTAGCTTTCAAATCACGTTTTGCCAAATATGCAGATACGATGTAAAAACAAGCATAATACATTCTGTTCGCAGCCGAATTCCATCTTGAATTATTTGCTAAAATTTCTCCATCTTCAAAAGCTTCCTTGGCACGTTCAAGCCGGTATTTAATCAATTCCTCTTTTGAATAACTCATGCAGCAATTCCTTCTTCTTCAATAATTTGATAAATTGGAGTTACTGACCTTTTCTTCCATTCTGATTGAGTATGAATAATGCTACTTATCACTGAATCAGTTTTAAGTTCTATTTCATAGAGTCGGTCCCAAATCTCATTTTTTGTTTTTTTGTCTAATTGAGGAACGTCCAACAATATCAAAAAATCCCAGTCAGAATCAGAACGAAAATCGTTTCTGGCTCTTGATCCGAAAAGGATTACCTCTGACTTAGGAACAATTTGATTAACCTCCTTCTTAACTAATTGTGGAATATTCATTTTTATTCAATATCTGATTCCAGCCAAATTTACAAAATCTTTATAGCCTTTGCCATTTTTTTCAATGACCCCATCAGATAGTTGAAGCATGGTGCTTCAACTGCATACGCCTATATACCTCGAAGCTTTCAGCTTTAACGTATCGCGTTGAAGCTACAAGCTTCAACAATCGCAAAGGTTCTATGCCAAAGCTGATTTAAAAAAGTTTTGGAAGTGTCAGGCTACAAATTGTATATCGATGTGAGCATTAGTCTTTGTTTTCCAACACCTCCGATGTTGAACGCAGAATTAATTTTGTTCCAGTTTTTTTCTCAGTTTTAGAACTTCTGCTGTTCCAATTATTTCTTCAAATCCTTTACTTATAACTCCTTTGCGAAGCTTAACATCTCCTGTCCAAATTAGAGTTTTATCCATGAAAAGACTCAAAGCAACAAAAGCTATATCATCCATATCTACTTCGCGTACATAATCAACAGCTTTTCTCCAAAATTCAAAAGGGATCAAGTCCTCAGAAATGAACTGAATCTTGGCAAATATTTGAGTCTTAATTTGATCTATTTCTTCAAGAGAGAGATTTGATATTTGGCTTAATTTGGCTTTGTGATTCTCAAACTCATCTTTAAGGTAAGATACTGAATAGAATTCAAATTGGTCATCAGAATTCAGCAACAAATCTCCAATTTTACTATCAGTATTCAAGATTGAACTGAAAACGATGTTGGTGTCAACAATCAGCTTCATTCTCCCAATAGTCTGTCTTTATTCTTCTCCCACCAACTTTTATTGGTTTCTGAGCTCAATTTGTCAACTGCTTCTTGTTTGGCTACGCTTTTGACGGTCAGTTGATTATACTCGATATAATCAATCAATCTTTGGAGGCCTTCCAAGTCTATATTTTTAGGCAATTTGATTATAAGTTCATCACCTTTTCTCTGAATTGTCATAACCTTCGTTTATCTATTTAATTTCTAATCCAATATACAGCTTTTCTCAATTTTTGGTTCGTTTTTGTTTTAGGCGTATAGCAATGGACGAAGTCAGTGGCCGGTGCTGCCGCCGTTCCGTAGCGAAGCGGAAGAATGACGGCAATAACATTAATTCCAACGTTAGGTTCTGTTTTCCAATACCCCAGCCGCCGCATACATCCGCGACCGGTTGTAGCGGGAAAACTTTTCATTGAAGATATGCGGCTCCGACAGGCCTGCTTTGGATGAAAGCTCCTGCCATTGTTGGAATGGGATCGGGTAAGGCACCCAGGGGTTGCTTTGGAGCAGGTCGTATTCTATGAGGATGAAGGCGCCGCCGGGTCTGAGGTTTTTCAACAGCTTTTGCAGGAACGGAAGTGGCGAGGGAACGTAATGCAGGGCATTGGCCATGAGTATGCCATCGAACAAAGGAATTTCGGGAAGGTTTTCAAAATCGCTGCGGATAGCGATGATCTCATTCGAAGCAAAGCTTTCGGGGATTTCCAATACGCTGCGGTCTTTGTCGATGGCATAAATGCGGCTTCCCGAAGGCAGCAGTTCCGCCAATGCCAGCGTAAAGGTCCCGCTGCCGGCGCCGAGATCCAGCCAGGTTCCGGCCTTGGGCTTTATGCCCTTTTTTATTAATTGTACAGCTTCTTCATGCGTCATCTTCCGGATGGATTGTTGCTTTCCGCAGATTCAAAAGGTGCAAGGCTCCGTAAGCCTGGTACAGCATCACGAGGATCTCCGAATATACAACGATCTTTTGTGCAACAGCCTGAATGAACAGCCCGTCATTGGAGCGATAAGCTCTCGGCCCGAAGATCATGATGACGATCTGGACGAAAAGGATCACCGCGAAAATGCCGAATGCCCTGGCGTAGCGCCTGGGATAGTTTTTTTCAACCAAAATCGCCAGGCTGTAAAAAATGCACATGACCAGGAAGGAGATAAACCCGCGATACACCCATCGGTGGTGCAGGCGGATGTCGATATTCCAGGGAGCATTGGCGATGCCGATGTAACAGATCCCCGCGATGATCCCGGATATGGCTGCGAAAAGGATCAGCAGCTTTGCGCCATTCTTGCGGAAAAGCACCGGCAGCCCTACAAAGAACAGGATGAGGCAAATCCCCGAAACGGTCAGTGAAACGCTGAAAATCTGCTGCGATATCCAGTTTGATGCGCCATCGAAAGCACGGGTCCTGCCCAGATCGCTGAAGTAATTGTACAAAAAATCGTAACGATCCAGTTCAGGGTGATGGATCGTGCCGCCGGGATAGATGATCATCGCCAGCGTGGTAAAGATCAAAAATTGCAACGAGCCAAAAACGCCAAACTGGAAACACAACTTACGCCATTGAAATTCTTCCATGTTGTAAAGAGTCAGATTTCAGAAGCTAGATTATAGATTTCAGATCGAATCCCGCTTTTTGGAGAAAAAGCGGGACGACACAGTCGGGACTTCAGACGATAGATATCAGACAGAATTCAAGAGTTATGAGTTAAAAGCTATAGGTTATTGACCACAATACCACATTACCATAAAAACTCCACATTTTCCAAACCTTGCGACCCTTGCGAATCCTTTGCGTACCTTGCGGTTACAAACCCCAAACTACGAACCACGAAACATAATCTAAAACAAATCGAACAGATCATTCACGCCAATAGTACGCTCCACATTGAATCCTTCGGCAAAATCCACGCCTGCCGGGCGACCGAAAACGCGGTTTTTTGCTTTGATGCTCTCCAGGAAATTGAGGCTGGAAATGGGCGATTCCTGTTCTTTAGATTCCGGGTTGTAAACCTGTGATTTGAAGGTCAGGATCAGTTCCATTTTTTTATCCATATACGGCGTAATATCGATGATAAAATCGGGCTGGAGGTGATGATCCTGGATGTAGTGATACACCGCTTTGGGGCGCCAGCGTTCCTGTGTGGCATTTTGGTCATCGTGGGTTTCGACTTTCGCGAGGCCAGCCGTGAAGCATGCGTCGGAGCTCAATTTTGCAGCCCTGCCGTGGTCGGGATGGCGGTCGTCGAGCGCATTGGCCAGGACGATCTCCGGCTGATATTTTCGGATAATTCGCACGATCTTCAGGATGTTCTTCCGGTTGTGGCGGAAAAAGCCGTCGGGCATGTCCGTATTTTCCCGAACCAGGGCGCCCATTAGTTTGGCAGCTTCA
This sequence comes from uncultured Saprospiraceae bacterium, assembly GCA_964551455.1. Classification (GTDB taxonomy): domain Bacteria; phylum Bacteroidota; class Bacteroidia; order Chitinophagales; family Saprospiraceae; genus JAHDHW01. Next base: position 869 of record CAZKDA010000273.1, on the reverse strand, counting down.
GCAGCTTCTTTTTCGCGGATGGCGGCATTGCCGCGGGTGCCCAACTCGCCGCGGGTCAGATCCAGGATGCCCACTTTTTTGCCGGCGCTGATGGCTTTGAGCAATGTGCCGCTGCAACTCAGCTCTACATCGTCAGGATGAACGCCGATGGCGAGAATATCGAGTTTCATAGTGGATTGATTTGGTGATGTGGTAATGTGGTGATGTGGTAATGTGGTGATGTGGTGATGTGGTGATGTGGTATTCCCGATTTCATCGGGATCTTCGCTTCGCTACGATGTGGTATTCCCGATTTCATCGTCCCGCTTTTTCGAGAAAAAGCGGGATTCGCTCCGATGTGGTATTGTGGTTATTTGGTGTTTTACAAATTAGCAAATTAGCAACTTAGTAACTTCCCAAATCAACAACCTTCATTTTCTAAGCAACCCTTCAATAGCGCCCCGAATCTTTTTGCTGTTCGGGTTGGTGAAGGAAAAGTAGTAATTCACCAGCATGCCGTCTTTGTCAACCAGGTATTTGTGAAAATTCCACTTGGGTACGGAGTTGAACCGGCCGTTGAGATTTTTGCTGGAGAGAAATTGGTAAAGCCTACAGGCTTTGCTACCTTTAACATGCACTTTTTCGAAAACCGGGAAGCTGACTTCGTATTCCGACCGGCAAAATTCCTGGATCGCTTCGCCTTCGAGGGGTTCCTGTTTACCAAAATCGTTCGATGGAAAAGCCAGTATTTCAAAACCCTTGTCTTTGTAATCCCTGTACAACTTTTCCATATCTTTCAACTGGGGCGTAAATCCACAACGAGAAGCCGTATTGACGATCAGCAGCGCTTTGCCTCTATAGGAAGACAAATCGACCAGATTGCCAGCCAG
>CAZKDA010000272.1:0-5541 GCA_964551455.1 uncultured Saprospiraceae bacterium | reverse complement strand
GTTCTAAAAATTCAAAATATAGTGGTTCACGCCCGATTCTTTATTGGGACTAAGAACGCAAAAGTTTAAATATCATAGTTTTATGCTTTGCGAATTTTGCGCCTTTGCGTGAAATAATCAATTTTTAGAACTGTCCTTATGTTTAAAAAGAAGAAATGACCAAGCAGCAACGAACAAAATCGCTAAGCGTAACGGGAAATAGCCTGGCGGACACTTTCTTCCAGTTGAAAGTATTGAATGGAGTTGAGTTGTCTGATCAGCGGTTTATGCCTTTCAGGGAAAAGCTTGCAACCACAGGCGTTGAAAAGCTGAAACCTGCCGATCTGGAAATTTTCCAGGTGAACATTGGAAAACTGTGCAACCAGGCATGTGCGCATTGTCATGTAGATGCCGGCCCTGACAAAACCGCTGAGAATATGACGCGGGAAACCTTGGAAAAATGCCTGAAGGTCATCAAGACTATTCCCACTGTTCATACGGTTGACATTACGGGTGGGGCGCCGGAGCTGAATCCGCATTTCAGATGGTTCGTTGAGGAATGCAGCCAATTGGGAGTAAAAGTTATGAACAGATGCAACCTGACGATCATCGTTGCCAACAAAAAATTCAACGATCTTCCACGGTTTTTTGCAAAACACAAGGTGCATGTTGTATCCTCACTTCCATATTTCAGCAAGAGCAGGACAGACAGTCAGCGCGGAGAAGGCGTTTTTGAAGATTCCATAAAAGCTCTGAAAATGCTGAACGACGCTGGTTACGGAAAAGAAAACTCCGGCTTGCAACTCGACCTGGTGTATAATCCGTCGGGTGCATTCCTTCCGGCAGGGCAACAGACTCTGGAGGCGGAATTCAAGCGGCAGTTGAAACGAAAATACGATATCGAATTCAATCATCTTTTTGCCATCACTAATCTCCCCATCAGCCGCTTTTTGGATTTTCTCATTAGCACGGACAACTACCAGCGGTACATGCAATTGCTGGTGGATAGCTTCAATCCCGCAACTATCGAGGGCCTAATGTGTCGCAATACGATTTCGGTGAGTTGGGATGGCTACCTGTACGACTGCGATTTCAACCAGATGCTCGATTTGAAAGTCGAAACCAAAGATGCAAACCATCTCGATAATTTTAACCTGGATCTACTAAGGAAAAGAAATATTGTTTTAAATCAACATTGCTATGGCTGTACGGCAGGGGCGGGGTCCAGTTGTGGCGGGGAGATTGTTTGATGGGGTGATGGTTTTGGGTATCAGGTTCATGGTTTGTATGCCCACGTAAGCAACTAGAAACCAGCAACTAGCAACTTTGTAATCAGCAAATCAACAAATAATCTTAAATTTGCAGCAATCGTATAATCAAAACACAATCAAGCTTTTAAGAACCGCTTATAAAATTCACAGATGAGAGCATTAAAAACAATTATCCTGTCCTGTATTTTAATTTCGATTTTTGTCTCCTGCGTTCCTACCAAAAAGTACAACGACGTTGTGAACAGGAACAGCCAGTATCGCAAAGAAACCGATTCACTCAACAAGATCGTTGATGCCAACCGCTATCTGCAATTCGATGTAAAAAGACTGGAAGCGCAGTTGGAAAAAACAACAGACGAAAACAAAAACCTGTCGGAGCGTTTTCAGGCGCTGCAACAAAACAACCAGGATTTGTTGTACCGCTTCGATCAGCTCGTTGCCCAAAACCAGGCGCTCCTCGCTACAAGTTCCGGAGAAAAACAAGCGCTGACTGACAGCCTCGTTGCCAAGCAGGTCGCCCTGAACAACCGCGAAAAAGAATTGCGTAACTTAGAGGAAGACCTCAAGCGGAAAGAAGCGGCTTTCAACGAAACCAGTAGCAAATTCAACGAATACGAAAGACAGGTGCAGCAGCTTACCGAAATGGTCGAAACACAGAAATCAAAGCTAAACGCATTGCGGATGAAGATCAACCAGGCTTTGCACGGCTTTACAGAATCAGACCTTTCGGTCAGTGAAAAAAACGGTAAGATTTACGTATCGCTCAGCCAAAATCTGCTCTTTGCCACTGGAAGCGACAACATCGACTGGAACGGCAAAAAAGCCATTATCCAGTTGGCCGAAGTACTCAACGCCAATCCTGAAATCGAGATCAACGTGGAAGGCCACACCGATTCGGACGGAAGCGCCAACCTCAATTGGGACCTGAGCGTCAAACGCGCCACCGCCGTCGTGAAAGTACTCACCGGACAAAAGGTCGATCCCAAAAGGATCACTGCTTCAGGCCGTGCTTTGTACGACCCTGTAGATACCAATACAACCGCTGCAGGAAAAGCCAAAAACCGTCGTACGGAGATCATACTTTCTCCCAAGCTGGATGAATTGTATCAGGTGATCAATCAGAATTAGTTTATGGTTTGTAGCCTGCCCTCCCGCTAATGAAGCGGGATCGGGGTTTCTAGTTGCCCAATACCAAAATACCAAAATACCATAATACCAAAATACCATAATACCATAATACCAAAATACCATAATACCACAAACAATGAACTAAATTTAATAAGCCTGTTCGTTATTATTTGAAAACATGAAACAATACATACTATCCATATTTATTTTGCTTTTGAGTGTTTCTTCGCTGCTTTCGCAACCGGCCGGTTATTGCGGATGGGATGACCTGTATCAACAAAATTTGGAACGCATCCCTGGCCTTGATCTGAAAACCGCTGAAATGGAGGAACTTACCCGGCAACTGATCCGCGAAAGGGCTTCTCAAACGCAACCCCGTAATGGGGAGATCATTACGATCCCTGTCGTTGTCCATCTTGTTTTTAAGGATGAATCGCATGACATTTCGGATTTGCAGGTTCAGTCGCAAATCGAGGTGCTCAATGAAGATTTTCGGTTGCTGAATGATGCAGTGCAATCTATCCCCGCTGAATTTCAGCCCTTTGCGGCAGACACTGAAATCGAGTTTTGCCTTGCTTCGCTCAATCCTGATGGTTTGCCGGCGACGGGGATCACCCGCACACAGACGGATATCGATTGCATTGGCGATATTTTTACCGTAAAAGTGAACGAAAAACCCCGCTTGTTTTACAGCAATCTTGGAGGAGCAAGCGCCTGGGATACCGAACATTACCTCAATATCTGGGTGGCCAATTCCTGCAATACCTTTCTTGGCGTTGCGTCTTCTCTGGCGTTTTCAGTGCTCGTTCCGGAGGAGGATGGCGTGGTCATCGATCATCAATATTTTGGCAACAACTGTGAATCTTGTCCTTCGGCGCCATATCACCTTGGCCGAACTGCCACGCACGAGATCGGTCATTACCTCAACCTCTATCATCTGTGGAGCAATGGCAATTGCGATGATCCAAACGGCGATTATGTCGATGATACGCCTACGCAGGAAGATCCGTATTACGGATGCCCGTCCTATCCCCAGAAAAGTTGCGGCTCGAATGACATGTATATGAATTTTATGAACTATGCCGACGACCGATGTATGTCTATGTTTACACAAGGTCAAAAAATGCGGATGCTGGCTACGCTCGACTCCCTGCGCAAGGGATTAAAATCTTCTGCCGGTTGTGCATGGTTGCCGCCTAAACTGCCCTTTGATGATAGCGCTATTGAAATTTATCCCAATCCTGCTGCGGATTGCATCCGCATTGATTTCAATGCGACAATCTCCGGTGATGTGGTCGTGGAACTGAGAAACGTGCAGGGGCAACTGCTCTTCCGGGATGTCGAAAGCGCTCGCAGCTTCCGTTCGATTGATGCGGCTTCGCTACCTAACGGCATTTATTTCATCAGTTTCGATGCAGGGAAAAGGCGCATCACCAAAAAAGTACTCGTGGCCAAATGATGCGCTACGAGCATTTGAATCGACGATTTTAATTCCGCTATCGAAAATTTTTCCCTTTAATTTTATAAGCTGTATTTTGCATTTTTTTCAACCGGCATGTCAAATGCCAGTTTGTTTTTTGTTTTTAAACTTGTAAAATAAAAATTATGACCCCCCGATTGTACCCCGTTTTCATTGCTCTGTTCGCCATAACTTTTTCCTGCAACACCACTCAGGATATCCCTTCCGATCTCAGCACGCTCAAGTTGGAACTCCAAATGGATAAAAACCCCTGCTTCGGCACCTGCCCGTATTATACCTTGAAAATTTACCAGGGTGGGATCGCGTCGTTTGAAGGCAAAAGAGATGTGGACAAACTGGGCTGGCATGTGAAAAGATTGTCCCAAAAGGAGTACGATGGCGTAAAACGGGCTTTCGGATCGAGTAATTTTTTTGAGCTTGAAAATGATTATCCCAGCGATTTGGTCGATCTGCCGAAAACTGCCATTTCATGGTACAAAGACGGCAATTCCAAAACCGTCACCGGAGATGATACTTCCCGCCCTTCCATTGTTTTGGGACTTGATAAAATACTGACCCAAATCGCGGAATCCGATGGTTGGAAACCAAAGGATACACAACCATCAGGTGACTGATCCAATTCAACCGCTTTTATGCTGATTGTTATAATTGTAAAATAAAACGAAAAGTGATCAGGTATTCCTTTTTCATTCTGCTGGTATTGCTGCTCAATTTGTTGTCGTCATGCAGCGAGCTTTCCGGAACGAACCACCAGGTTCCAGAAGATGCTGCTCCAACTGATACATTTGTGTTGAAACCCGGCGACTTGTTGTTTCAGGACATTGATTGCGGTGAATTTTGCGATGCTATCGAAAAAGTGACCTTCGGTGTCGGCAACGCTAATTTTTCGCACATCGGACTGGTTGCAACAGATAAGAACGGAAAATTGATGGTGCTGGAAGCAGTTTCAAAAGGAGTGACTGAAACATCCCTCGATACTTTCCTCAACCGAAGCTTTGATGCTGATAAAAACCCAAAAGTGGTCGTGGGGCGATTGAAAACGGAGTTTCACTATTTGATCGAACCTGCTGTCACTTCAGCATATCAGCGATTGGGCAAACCTTATGACGAAATATTCGATATCCAAAACGACAAATACTATTGCTCGGAACTCATCTATTTTGCCTTCAAGGATGCAAATGGAGGCAAGCCGATTTTCGAGCTTCAACCCATGACTTTCAACGATCCCGATACCGGTCTTCCTTTTCCTGTGTGGGTGGAGTATTACAAGGAACTAGGGCAACCCATCCCCGAAGGCCAGCCGGGGCTTAATCCCGGAGGTATTTCTCTTTCCGAATCTCTGGAAATCGTTCATTATTTTGGGAAACCGGATGAGAAATGATTTTCCACCCTGATATAAATCATTTTGAATTTGAAACGCCATGATTTGGCGGTTGTACGACCACGCTGTGGTCGGAAATTCTTAGTGGAGCATCTTTGTTAACGTACTGCGACCGCGCTACGGTCGTTTGGGCAGATAACGAGGAATAACCGAGCTGCTGTCATTTCAGGAGTCGAGAATATTGACCACATCATGGTCAAATTACGTTAGATTTATTGAATGGAATTTCGTTCCGACCACATCGTGGTCGCACCATATCCTGCAAAAATCATTTGTGAAATGGCACACCATTCACTTGGTTA
>CAZKDA010000271.1:0-5605 GCA_964551455.1 uncultured Saprospiraceae bacterium | reverse complement strand
CGAACTATCAATTGTCCTTAAAATATTGAAAATCAAATGCGTACAAGTCTATTATGAAACGATCGATTTTTTGCTTACTTTTTTTGACCGGTTTTATTTTTCCCCTTATTGGCCAGCCACTGGGTAATAAGGCTATCCGCCAAAAAATCGAAGAATATAAAAATGACATTCGCGGGCCTTACAAAGATATCCGCTGGTTTTGTAAAAATGGCTCGGTCATCATGCCCAAGGAAAAATGCCCCGAACCCGGTGGCGTGCAAAGAGCACGGTACAAGGATGATGTACAAGCCCTGGCCAAATCCAATCATATCTTTTTGGGACAGATCCTTTCCAATACCCCTAAAGAGGATTTTTGGGATGCCGACCATTACAACTCGCGGCTCAAACAGTACCAGTTGGAAAAATACCTCCGCGCCGTGGACGACGGTTGGGTTTTGCGCAAAGGGCAGTTTTATCGCGGAGCCTTTCAGATCGAAGACGAAGAAGCCTGGGGCATCGATTTTTTTACCTGGCTGCTCGAAAAAGACAAACTGCTCGAAAGCCAGTTTTTCCTCATCCGTCAGGCGATCAAAGATATTCCGCACAAAGGCGATAACAGCAAAACGCTGAATGTCCGGGCGGTTTCAAAAATCATCTCCGACGAGTATCCGGCATTTATGGATCTCCGGGTGAAAATCCATGGCCAACCGGAGCTTTCGGATATTCCCAAAGTAAAAGCCTTCAAAGAAAAACATCGGTCAAAGTTGAATGCTGAGTTGATGAAAAAATTTGATGTGCTAATCGCTGACATGGAGGAAGTGTATCAACCTGTGAATCTGAACGAACTCAACGGATTTTTAAAAAACGTACCAAAAGATGCTCCGATCAGCAAGTCGCTGATCGCGTATATCCAGGAGTTTAGGGAAGGCAACAGTGACGTTTCTTTTGCGAAAGCTACTGCTGAAAAAATTGCGGAGATCAGGTTGGAAATACGGAATGTCAAAAGCAGAAAAGCACGGCTGGCGTTGATGGATATATCCAATGCCCTTGAGGAAATTTTCTATGTTTCCATCAACCAGTGGCAACCCAAAACAGTAAAGGACGCTATACAAAAAGTCTATTACACCGGCCTTGCAGCTATGGGGACCGGGTTTGTCGAAACCTGGGAATGGAACGAACTGGCTGCCACGCTTTCCGCTTCGGAAAAAGAAGAAATGTCCCTGAAAGACCTACAGGATTGTCTTGAAAGATCACGAGGCCTCATTGAATGGGGCACGGGCATGGTCAATGCCGTTTACAAAGATGTCATCAGTCTTTATTCGGGCTTCGAGCCACTGGCTTATGGTTTTTTTGACGACAGGATCCGGGGATCTGTACTTCTCCCTTTGGGAAATACCGTTGGGGAGCTGGGCAACTTTATAGCCCAAAAATCCAATCTCACCAATAAAGTGTTGAATGTGCCTAACCAAAGCACCTTTCGCGGCCTGAACCCTGGATTTGCCCTGGGCGAGTTGGTAGTGGTCAGTGAAGATGAAAGCAAAATTGAAATAAACAAAGATAAGATTTACATTTTCCACCATCCTCCCGCCGACCTCAAACCCGTCGCGGGTATTCTGACAGTCACGGAAGGCAACCTGGTGTCGCATGTGCAATTGCTGGCTCGCAACCTGGGTATTCCAAATGCAGTGCTTTCGCTGCAAAATATGGAATGGTTAAAACGCTTTTCCAGACAAAAGGTGTTCTATGCCGTTTCCAACAGCGGAACTTTGATCATGAAACCTGCCGGATTAATGACCACAGAGGAAATAGAATTGTTTGCCGTCAAGGCAAGGAGCGATGAACGCATCACCGTTCCGATCGAAAAAATGGATTTGAAACAGACTTCCGTTTTGAACATGCGGGAAGTCAATGCAACCTCTTCCGGCAAGGTTTGCGGCCCGAAAGCTGCCAACCTCGGACAACTGAAAATGCTCTTTCCCGATAATGTGGTGGAAGGCATTGTGCTGCCTTTTGGGATATTCAGGGAACACATGAACCAAACCATGCCGGAACAAACGGTTTCTTACTGGACTTACCTCAACCAGGCTTTCAATAAAGCAAAACACATGGAAAAAATCGGGTTTGAAGCCGAAGAGGTAGAGGGTTATATCCTGTCCGAATTGTCTGTGTTGCGTGATGCTATCAAAAAAATGGAGTTGATGCCGGCTTTTGTCGCTGATCTGGAAAAGAGCTTTGAACAGGCTTTTGGTAAAAAACCGGGCGAAGTCCCAGTGTTTGTTAGAAGCGATACCAATATGGAAGACCTGAAAGATTTTACGGGCGCCGGACTCAACCTGACTCTGTTTAATGTAGTTGACAAAGCAAAAATCATACAGGGGATCAAGGACGTCTGGGCTTCGCCCTACACCGAGCGCAGCTTCAAGTGGCGGCAACGATACCTGCTCAACCCTGAAAATGTTTTCCCTTCGATACTCATCATTCCGAGCGTCGATGTGGATTGCTCCGGGGTGCTCATTACCAAAGGGATCACAACCGGCGAGGACATAGATTTGACCATTGCTTTTAACCGGGGCGCAGGAGGTGCGGTGGATGGTCAGGCTGCCGAATCGTATTTGCTGGATCAAAAAGGAAAAAATCATTTGCTTTCCCCCGCCCGTGAACCGACAGCCCGTCGTTTGCCGGTTTCAGGTGGTTCCAACATGGTTTATCTGACTTTCGAAAAGCCTGTGCTGAATGCACAAAACCTGGAAGATTTGCGACAATTGTCTGCCAGCGTTAGACTGCAAATCCCCAAATCTGGCGGCATAGAAACTCAAGGCCCCTTTGATGTCGAATTGGGATTTAAAGACAATAAATTGTGGCTTTTCCAGATCCGGCCATTTGTGGAAAACAAAAACGCGCTTAGCTCAGAGTACCTGGAAAGGATTTCGCCAAAGATTGACGGACAAAAAATGGTAAAACTGGATCAGCCCTTGTGAAATGAACTTGAAAACTGAAAAATCAATTGGCGTTTCTTTCGTCAATCTTGGATCAAAAAAACTAAAAAAATAATGTCTGTAAAAAATAGCATAATCCTTTTGCTCTTTTTGGTAAATCCGTTCGTTGAATTGATGGCTTACCCCATTGACGGGTATCTCCTGACCGGGATTCGCCGATTGTTGGGGCTGGAACTGATCCAGAAAGGGGAGATCAAAGGTACGCCTCCCATACCAGGCGCCTTAAAATCTATTGACGATATCAAACTCAACCTCTACCAGACAGCTAAAGGAGATAGCCTGGCCAGCCTGCCGGACGTGGATCCCGGACTGCAAAAAGCTTTGAATAGTTTGTTTCCCAATTTACACGAAAGTTATTCCATTACCCTGATGGATATCACTCCGGGCAGGCCGATCCGCTATGCAAAAAGACAGGAAACAAAAGGGTTTCAGCCCGGCAGTGTCGGCAAACTGGCCGTTATTGGCGCATTGTTCAATGAACTGGAGACTTTGTTTCCCCATTCTTTTGAAAGCCGGCGTGAATTATTGAAAACAAAATTCGTTCGCGGGCGCGGCTGGGCGGTTTATGATGAGCATACGGTTCCGTTTTTTGACCCGGAAACCAAAAAATTTTACAAAAGACGAGTGAATGAAAATGACGTGTTTTCCCTGTACGAATGGGCGGATCACATGCTTTCGGTCAGTAACAACGGCGCTGCCAGCGTAGTGTGGCGCGAAGCCATATTGATGTATGTTTTCGGATATAAATACCTGACCCTTACTGAGGAGGAAGCGGAAAAGTATTTCAAAAGTACGCCTAAAGCCGAACTATCCGCAATTGCCATTACGGTAGTCAACGATCCGCTTTGTGTTTTGGGAATTGAACCGGATGAGTGGCGTTTGGGAACTATGTTTACGCGTGGGGCTACGGCTTATATTCCGGGAAAGGGCGGCAGCATAGGCACTCCCAAGGGTATGATGAAATGGCTGGTTGCCCTGGAGCGTGGAACGATGATCGACCCTGAATCCAGTCTCGAGATCAAACGCCTGATATATATGACAGACCGGCGGATCCGCTACGGGGCCAACGCCAGCCTGAAGGAGGCTGCGCTTTATTTCAAATCAGGCAGCTTGTATAAATGCAACCGCGAAACCATGCCCGATTGCGGGAAATACCGCGGCAATGTGCAAAATTTCATGAACTCGGTTGCAATAGTCGAACAACCTGACGGAACGACCTACATAGTGGCCTTGATGACGAATGTGCTGAAAAAGAACTCCAACAGCGATCATAATGCTCTTGCCGGCAGCATTGATAAGTTGGTTAGGAAATGATGCCATCGGCATCAAATATTTATAGCTTTTTGTATTGTAGGAAAAGTTCGATCCTGTCAGTATCGTATATGGGATATGTTCATTTTTCTATAAACCTGAAATCCCTTCAGGATTTTTAAAATGTCATTGCCGACGTAATGTCAATTATTAAGTAGGTACACACAAATAATTGACATTTTTTTTTAAGATTCATCCCGCTGGTTTAGCAGGATAGCCACGAAGGCACAAAGACACCAAGACATTAGTGTCTTTGTGCCTTCGTGGCAAAAAATGAAAAAAAGAAAAAGTGTCGGTTTTTTAGGTTGAGGCACTTAATACTTTGTAAACTAAATAAATTAATAAAACGTGGTTTTGAACTCACCCCCTACCTTCGCTTCGCTCGGTTTCCCCCTCTCTTGCAAGAGAGGGGGATCAAGGGGGTGAGTTCGAAATGGAAAATCAAATGTCAAAAAACTTACTTTACATAGTACTTAATGTAACGTGAATTATGGATTATGAATAATGTCAACGCTCTGAGTTGTGCGACCCCGATGGGGTCGTTTATCGTTCTTGATGAAATGTCTAACGAACTACGACCACGCCTGCCTGTGTGCTCTCGGCAGTCAGGCTGTGGTCGAAAGAAAATTCCTGATTCAGACTGTTCGGGATCGCAGTATGTTAATATTTGGGTTTAGGATACCGTGCTTTCCCGTCACGCTGCTAATAGCGCGAAGCGATTGTATAAAAAAAATCAAACGCAAGACAAGCCCTGAAAGGGCGCAACTAAAAGGAAAGGGCATCGCCCTTTACAACGAAGCAAAGAAAAAGCAAGCCCTGAAAGGGCGAAAGAAATTTTCGATTCCATAATTTACGTTAATTCAAATCCACTATTTCCAGCTTATCCAGCAGGTTTTGAACAGCGGATTTTACATCTTCATCACCACTTGAAAGCAACAAGCGATAGCATTGCTTTTCATCCGGGATTTTCAGGTTCAGTTCGCGGATAGCTGCTTCCGAAATAGCATCGAGCAGCGCAGTTTCGACTATTGGTATCAACACTTTTTTCAACCCCGGTTCGAGGAGATTATCAAGATATTCGATTACGTTGGCGCGAAAATCCGGCTGATGACTTTGAATGGTTTCATAAATGGAGATCAGGTCTTCCGGCGGATATTTTAACCCAAGAAGGCGAAAAATGCGTTCGAGGTTGTTATCCAGCCGGGTTTCTAGGAGTTGGATCAGGTGTTTGCGGGAATCATTGATCTGACCGGGTTTTTCTATTGACATATTTTTTGAAGTAACGTTCAACTGCACTTAAAGAAGTTAAATCGTGTCCT
>CAZKDA010000270.1:0-5607 GCA_964551455.1 uncultured Saprospiraceae bacterium | reverse complement strand
AAAAGAAAAATCCGAAATTTATCCGTGAACAAGTATAAATTTAAAAGTAGATTTTCGGTATCGTTTCGTCTGAAAAAATTCCAGGTTCCATTGTCATCTGCATACCTTCACTGTCTGAAATTTCATAACAGAACGACCCAAAACTATATGGTTTGATATACCTCACTTTTAGAAATATGCAAAGGCGGCGAAAAATATGGCTATCCTATTGATTTTCGTAATGAGCTATGGGTTTTAACGATAAAATAACATTCCTTGATTTGTTCCCCTTTTCAGTGACAAACAACTTCATCCGGAAGTTTTAATTCTTCCTGACTTGGTATGCGGGAAAAGTTAAAGTCTTGTAGGCAAATCTAATGCAGTGGGAGCTACAGAATGGATCCTTTCACAAAATAGTCGTCAACGACGCCAGGAGCCCGATGGCGATGGCGATGAGTTTTCTCATGGAAAGCCTGTGATGACCGGGGCTTTCAGCCTCGAACAATATCGTCGTGGAGATATGCAAAAAGCTGCCGATGACAATGGCCATGATGATCTTCATTACGCCAATGTTCAGCAAATCCATGTACGCCAGCCATTTCGACAATCCGGCACCGAGCGGCGACATTGCCGCAAATACAAATAGATTTATCAGTATTGTGGAAGTCCTGAACCCGGAAATTTTGAATAAAACCACGAGTACAAAAGCCGCCGGAGCTTTGTGGATCAAAACGCCGTACAAAAGGTGGTTGTGATGATGATGGTTATGTTCGCCCAATGTCAAGTTGTGAAATTCCTCGTAGCTTTCCAGCGGTACGCCCTCGATAAAGGCATGGACACAAAGACCGGTCATTACCTGTACAGCGAAAGCAGTGTTGGTATGATGGGCCGGATGAATATGACCGTGCTCTACTCCTCCCGACAGCTGTTCCAGAAATATCTGGATAAAAAACCCAACCAATATCCAGATCCCGACGAACTGATCGCCATCTTTGAAAACGCCGGGTAACAAGTGCAACACGGATATGCCTAAAATATATGCACCGGAAAATGAAAGGAATAATTGCAACGACTTTTTGTTGCTTTCTTTCAAAAAAAAAGCAATCCCGCCGCCCAGCAGCACCACGAGAAACAATATTGAATATTCCCAAAAATTCATTTATCCGTTTTCTTTTTTCTGTTTGTTTCAATTATTATTTTCATAAAAATATCCGATCCGGTACGCACCGGCCTGCCTGTAAATCAAAGCTGCGCCATAACCGATCAAACTTCCGACCATGCCCCCTGCCAACACATCGAACGGATAATGAACTCCCACGTAAACCTGTCCGTAGGCAATACTCGCAGCCCAGAAACCAAAAGCATATTTCGCCCATCGAAAAGGGCGGCAAAGTGTAAAAATGAAAAATGTCGCTAATGCAAAATGGTTGGTAGCGTGGGAAGAAGTGAAGCTGTATCCGCTGCCGCAAGGCACCAGCAAATTGACCTCCTGCCGGATACTTTCATCGTTGCAGGGTCGCAGCCTTTCGACGGTTTGTTTTATGATCTTACTGCTCATCGTATCGGAAACAGCGATGACGGCCACAACCGCCAGGATATAATAAAATCCCTTCAACCTAAAGTTCAACAAAATAAAAAATACAAGAAAAATATACAGCGGCGCCCAAAACATTTTTTCTCTCCAATACGGCATGATGGCGTCGAAAAATGTACTGTTCCATTTGCCGTTTATCAGGAAAAAAAGCGTTTGATCCAGTTGTAGAAGTTCGGTCATTAACTGTACCTTTTAAGTGCATTTAAAATCCCGGAAGGTACATGTGTGTAAAAATTATCGTCCGGATTTTAAAACCTCTGGCGAGCAAAGATAAATAACCTGAAATGAAATCATCCGAATTGTTAATTTCTTTTCAATTGAAAAAAAAATGATTCTATAAGCTGGTTTAATTTTTTATTTTTGCAACCGCCTCAATGTAATTCGCTTGGCTAAGCCTGCGCTTTTGAGGGTAATAAATAATGGGATTTTTTTTAAAAACCCGCTACCCCCTGATCTGTCGTAATTTTTATTTTTTCAAAACAAACCCGAAAATACACTTGGCATTAATCAAATCAATTTCCGGCATAAGAGGTACGATCGGCGGCAGGCCGGGAGACAACCTCACCCCCCAAGATATTGTGGAATGCACCGCAGCTTTTGGCCAGTGGGTAATCGATAAAACGAAAAACCCGAAAATCGTCATTGGCCGTGATGCCAGGATTTCGGGGGAGATCGTCAGCGGTCTGGTGTCAGGCACTTTGAGATCATTGGGAATCAACGTCGTAGATCTGGGTTTATCCACCACGCCTACTGTAGAAATCGCCGTTCCGGAAGAAAAAGCAGGAGCCGGGATCATTCTCACGGCCAGCCACAACCCCAAGGACTGGAACGCCCTGAAATTACTCAACCAAAAAGGAGAATTCATTTCACAACAAGATGGCGAAGAGGTGCTTCGCTACCTTGAAAACGGGACCATTGAATACGCACCCGTTACCAAACTGGGCAGCTATATTTTTAACAATACCTACATCCAAAAACACATCAATAAAATATTCGATCTTAAATTGGTCGATCCGGCAGCCATTCAAAAAAAGGCATTTAAAATTGTGGTGGATTGCATCAACTCGACAGGAGCCATTTCCATAGTCCCCCTGCTAGAACAACTGGGTTGTAAGGTCTTCGTGCTAAATGACGAAATGCACGGCAAATTCGCCCACAACCCCGAACCGCTTCCCGAACATCTTCGCGACCTCTCGGAAGCCGTGATTTTTCACAAAGCAAATCTCGGAATAGCTGTTGACCCGGATGTGGATCGCCTTGCGCTGGTATCGGAAGACGGAGAAATGTTCGGCGAGGAATACACCCTTGTGGCAGTTGCCGATTATGTGTTGCAATCGACTCCCGGAGCAGCGGTTTCTAACCTTTCTTCCACCAAAGCGCTTCAGGATATTTGTAATAAATATGGTGTCAATTACGAGGCTGCAGCAGTTGGCGAGGTAAATGTCGTAGAAAAAATGAAGGCGATCAATGCCGTAATCGGAGGAGAGGGCAATGGCGGTGTTATTTATCCGGAACTACACTATGGCCGCGATGCTCTCGCGGGAATTGCCCTTTTACTCACTTATCTTGCGAAATTCGGAAAACCCATTTCATTTTTAAAACGAAGCTACCCAGCCTACTTTATTTCTAAAAATAAAATACAACTTACATCCGACGTTGATCCGGAATTGTTGTTTGAAAAATTGAAAACAAAATACAGTCAAAACAAGATCAATACTATCGACGGATTGAAGATAGAATTTGAATCCGACTGGATTCACCTTCGGCAGTCGAACACCGAACCAATCCTTAGAATTTATGCGGAAAGCTCTTCTGAGGTGATTGCTAACAACCTCGTCAATAAAATAAAATCCGACATCAACGAGATCATCAAAACGATCGAAAAAGAAACGAGCGCCGGCAGCCACGATTCCATCGAATATTGGGCGGATTTTTAGGTTTCGGCGGTAAAATGGCTAAAGAATGTTTTGAAATTGATTTATCTTGAAAAGTGTTTTTTATATTTACAGGATTAATCACAAAATCTGTACTATGAGGGTTTATTTAGATAATGCTGCAACAACCCAAATCGATACCCCTGTCATTGAAGCCATGACAAAAGTCATGTTTGAAAATTATGGAAATCCTTCTTCCATCCACGCCGAAGGACGAAACTCACGCTCCCTGATCGAAGGCGCCAGGAAAACCGTTGCCCAATACATCAACGCATCCATCGGAGAGATTTTCTTCACCTCCGGAGGCACCGAATCCAACAATATGGCGATCAAATGCGCTGTCCGCGATCTCGGCGTCAGGAGAGTTATAACATCACCCACAGAGCACCACTGCATTTTGCATACTATGGAGAGTCTGGATACCGATCTGGTTCAAATAGAATTTCTCAACGTTGACCAAAAAGGCCATGTCGATGTACAGCAACTGGAAAAGCTGCTGGCCGCAGGAGAGCAAAAAACCCTCGTGTCGCTCATGCATTCCAACAATGAGATCGGAACTATGATCGACCTCGAAAAGATCGGCGGCCTCTGTCAGCAATACGGCGCTTTGTTCCATACGGACACGGTACAGACTATGGGATTCTTCCCGATCGATGTTTCAAAGGGATATATCAATTTTTTATCCGGCTCATCGCATAAGTTTCATGGCCCCAAAGGTTGCGGGTTTATTTATATCAACAGTAATAATATGTTGAAACCTTTCATCGATGGCGGTTCACAGGAGCGAAATATGAGAGGCGGAACCGAAAACATCTACGGCATCGTCGGCCTCGCAAAAGCATTACAGGAAGCTTACGACCATCTGGAGGAAAGAGCCGGGCACATCCGCGAATTGAAACAGTATTTTATTCAAAAATTAAAAGCTGCGTCTATCGATGTGCGTTTCAACGGAGATATTGGAGATACTTCACATTTTAAAATCCTAAACGTTGCTTTTCCGCCCTCTCCTAAGTCGGAGCTTTTGTTACTCAACCTGGATATTGCAGGAGTCAGTGTTTCAGGTGGCAGCGCCTGTAGCTCCGGAGCGGAAAAGGGTTCTCATGTCATTGAAGCCATCAAAGCTGATCCATCCAGGAAAAGCATCCGGTTTTCTTTTTCACATCACAATACTAAAGAAGAGATTGATTTTGTTGTGGAAAAACTCAGGCAAATTATCCCCGAAAAGATAGCTGCTGCTTAATTTTTCATACTTTTTTAAAACAAAACTGATCTCTGTCCATTAAAAGCCAAGATCACTCTTCGGCTAGATTTACGCATTAGCATTAAACCATTTTCAATGAAAATAGCTATTCTCGGTTACGGAAAAATGGGTAAAACCATCGAACAGGTGGCTTTGGAAAACGGACATGAAATCAGCCTTGTCATTGACATTAATACCAAAGCAGATCTTACGCCCGGGAATCTCCGGAAAACTGATGTAGCCATTGAATTCAGTAATCCCGTAGCTGCTTATGAAAACATCGAATTGTGTTTAAAAGCCGGTGTTCCCGTTGTTTGCGGTACCACGGGCTGGCTGGATAAGTTGACGGATGTACAACAGCTTTGTAATAAACAAAACGGCGCTTTTTTCTACGCTTCCAATTTCAGCATCGGCGTCAATATCTTATTTGAGATCAACCGCCATCTTGCGAAAATGATGAACAACTTTCCGGAATACCAGGTTGATTTAGAGGAAGTTCATCATACCCAAAAACTTGATGCTCCCAGCGGAACGGCAATTTCTCTGGCTGATGACATTTTGGATATAATTGAACGAAAATCCGGGTGGGTGCTGGATGAGAATGGCAACGAAACCAAAGATGACGACGAATTTACCATTTTCAGTAAACGCATTGATGAAGTGCCCGGCACACACACGGTATCTTATTCTTCGGAGATTGATACGATCAGTATCCGCCATGTTGCCCACTCGAGGATCGGATTTGCACGCGGCGCCGTGAAAGCTGCCGAATGGATCGTGGGGAAAAAAGGTTGTTTTGGAATGAAAGACCTTTTGGGTTTTTAATAAAAACACTAAGTACTTTGTAAACTAAATAAATT
>CAZKDA010000269.1:0-5741 GCA_964551455.1 uncultured Saprospiraceae bacterium | reverse complement strand
CATTTAAGCTTTCCAATCTGCGGGAAATAAAAAATGTGTCCCGCTGATCGCGCTGATCTACGCAGAATGGATTTTTTTTCAACAGGGTGTTCGTGAGCTTCACCTAGTCAATCAACGCAATGGTGTGCCAATGCCTATGATCGGGTAGAAGGATTCTTCATCTGAAAACCCTAAGGATACCGAAATGACAAAGGCTTCACTGAATGGCACTAAAAATATTCCGCCGCCGTATCCTGTATGCCAGAAATTTGTGTCCATTTCGTCTTTTGAATAATAAACCCTGCCGGTGTCGAAAAATGCTTTTAACCCAAATTTTACGGGAAACAGCGGCGTGTAACGCTCGAAAAGCTGCCACCTCAACTCACTGTTGAAAAAAGCTTTGGATTCGCCGGTGAATCGCTGCCCCGTGAAACCCCGCAATCCATTGGTACCACCGAGATTGGGCATTTTGTAAAATGGCAAATCTCCATAACCTTTTGCGCCTCCAAACCGGAGACCCAGAGTCAACTTTTTATTGATGGTAGAAATGTAATATTCCAAAGCTCCCTCCAGGTAGCCAAAACTGAAAATATTATTGTCAATGGCAGGCTGATTGAGAAAAGTGCCGTTGAAATAGTTAAGCAACAACCTTGTCCCTGAATACGGAAAACCTCTTTCGTCTCTGAAATCGAGATCGAGATCAATCCTTGCCGGTATGTAATTTATGGTTTGGTACAAACCCAGCAGTTCGGGAGATTCATCCAGGATAGTCGGCTGCTCCAGGTTTTTTGAATTCACAGATTCAAAACCGAAGAGGATGTTGAACTCGCTTTGCTTCCAAAACTCACGCGCAATGCCAGTCAGGATACTGTATTGGCTGTATTTTATTTCGTAAAAATCTGCCCTTTTCAATTCCCTTGTTCTGAGGGTAGTATTTCCCAAGCCAAAAAAATTGTTGTGGAATTCCGGACTGGCAGCAGAAGCATTCAGCAGGATGTCCCATTTTTTGATCACCTGGTGGAAGCGCCCTTCGTAAACAAATTTGAGGTTGGTTTCGGTAGAAACCTCAGCGGCAAGGTTATGTTTTGAAGAATAATCCTCGGCGTGATACCGCTGCCGCGTAAACGTCACACCGCCGCCCAGTGCCAGGCCGTTGAAGTTGTTGTAATCGAGATAAACCAGCGGCTTATAATTGTTGTATTTGAACCTTGTGCGGTCGTATTCGTAAATTTCCTTGTTCCAGTGATTCACGATTTTCGCACCTTTGCCCAATTGGGTTTCCGTGCTTTTTCCTTTGTCGTAGATCAGCGTTTTTGCAGCTTTGCGATTTCCCGATTCTAAAAAAGTATCATCGCCCGGACCACCAAACAATCTCACCTTGATATGATCGGAACCACTCCCCGTGATATTAAAAACATCTTTTCCTCCCAACCCGTAAACTCTGACTTCCCTGGTTTCTTTTGGTAGAAATTTTCTTTGATACAATAAATTTTCGCCTTTCTGTCCTTCATCATTAACATCAAACATCGATACTGTCACGGTGCCGTCATCCGCTCTTTCAATATCGAAATATTCTTTTTTTGCAGAACCAACCACATCGACTTCTTTTGCCAGCAAGGTGTAATATTTGGCAGCGTAATCCGGCAGGTCTTTCAATCGCTGTTTCAGTTTTTTTGAAATAATATTTCCCGAAATATCGTAGGTTTCGGCTGGCATGTTGCGAACTGCTGCATCGATATCGGCCTCCGTGATCGAAGCTTGGATAAATTGCGCTTGCTGTAGCCACTGTTCTCTCGTCGCTTCCGAAGCTACGAACCTGTCCATGTGCCGCGCCTGCCACATCAGGCTTTTCAGCCCTTTGATCTTGTAATCAAAGTTTTCTATATTCTGCAAAGCCCATTCGCGATCTGCAAAATATGGCCAGAAGCCATCCTGTTTTGAAAACACGTGATCCCTGTCGCGGGGAATAGGCCTGAAGATGTTTCCATTTCCTGTGGAAAATTTTGCCCATTTCCAGTTGTCCTCGTGTTTACTCCAGTCGCCAACCAGGATGTCAAAAACTCTGGCTCTGACAAATTCGTCGGTTGCAATTTTGTTGTTGTGATCCTGGTACAGGTTTTTGAAAAATTTATTACTGCGCATGATGTCATCGGCGCTGCCGAAACGCTTTCCGCTTGCATTTTTTTTGCCGGGATTTTCTTCGAGCATACCCAGCAGGTTGCCGTATTGGTATTGAAAATGACCGAGTTTTTCATCATTTGGCAAAATAAACAAAACCGGATGGGCATGCAGGATGCCGAGTTTGTTGAGGAGTGGATCGACAGCCATAGCGCCGTAAGGATGCTGTGTGGAAGTCTGATCTTTGGTGATGGTGGCAACGAGTGTTGGCCGCAATTTATAGTTGAAAGCTTTTGAAGGATCTTTGTTTACAGATCGGAAAACATATTCGGTTTTGTCCGCTGAACGGAATTTGAGCGAAACGGTTTGCCTTCCTCCGCCTTTTTTGTACACCCTCAGCCCGCCAAAGGTTGTGTCGAGATTAAGATAAGGAGTGTTTACCGGGGCAGTCCAGTCGCTGCGGTAGTGTTTTCCCCACCAGAACTGTTTCCATTTTCCGGCTTCGTATTCTTTCCCGGCTACTACCTCCTCAAGCTCCGGATATTTTCTGGACATTGCATCGGGCAGGGTTTGGTTTTCAAGACAAGGCGTATAAGCCAGATTGGGCGGGGTACGCGGATTTGCTCCCTGAGAAGCGGAAGAACAACCGGAATCAAACAAAACGATCAATCTGTTTTTTTCTTTTTCCTGATCTTGCGGGATGAAAAAAGCCTCCACCGCGCCATTTTTTTTATAACTCAATTCGAGCCAACCCGGAGTTTTACCGGAGAACCAGGTGTCCGGGTCTTTGGCCACATACTTTCCTTTTTGGATGGCGCCGCTGTTGATGATAAAATTGTCATTGTCGAGGATGATCTGATGGTTATGTTCGTGGCCGGAAGCGTAGATCAGGTTTTTGTTAAAGAAAAACAGGTTTTTCATGCCTTCGACGAAAGGTTCAAGGTTTTCATTTGAAATATCCAACCGCGTGCCGATGGATTTTCTGAATGCCAGCCTGAAGCTGCCGGCCAGTGGAAATGGGTCCAGATGGTTGCCAAAAGAAAAGCGACCGCCGTAATTTCCCAGCGACCGGAAAGGGTGATGCCCGAAGATCAAAATGTTTCTGTCCCGGAATTCATCAACGGCATCTTCCAGTTCTTCCATAAAATCCGAATGGGTAATGATATTGCAAATGCCATCGGAAGGACGTGGTTTATCAAACGGATGGTTCCACCACTGGGTGTTGATGCCAATGAGCACAAGGCTTTCATCGATTTCCGAAATGAAAGGGCCGGGACAACCATCGGGGGTGATCCATTTTGTTTTTTTGTAACCCTTTTCTTTCAGGTAGAGTTTGATCTCCGCTTCCGTTTCAAGTACATACTTCTGACCAGATCTGCGGCTTTCGTTCCAGTCGCGATCTCCGGCTGCGATCATTAAATTTCCGGAAGGAAAGGTTTCCACCAGATCCATCAACTTTTTCACGAGCGCCAGCCTGTTTTTGTCATCCGGCGGGAAATTTGAAGCCAGGTCGCCATTCAGCAGCACAATAAACGGAGCCTCTATGTTTCGTAGGCGGTTTTCGAGATTTATTAAAAAAACATCCGGTTGATTTACATCAGCGAGGTTTCCCAAAATAATTACCTGGTGCGCGGTGGCGCCCGATTGGCCAAAAAGCGGAAATGTAAAACTTGCGGCCAGGAGGAGGAATAAGAATGTTTTCATTTCTGGTTGGTTTTATTGCAGGATGGAGAATTAACAGCCGAAATTAGAAATTTCCCGGATTATAAAATATAAAATTTTGCGTAACTATTTAGCATCTGCCTGACCGATCAGGGCAGGCAGGTTCATTTAGACATATTATTTGATTAAGCTGGACTTTTTTTCATTTCCCGCAGATTACGCAGATTTTCGCAGAAATGAAACAACCCAAAGTTCTGCGTCGATCAGCGAGATCAGCGGGACCTTTTTAAAGAGGAAGAATGCAAAAGAATGATAAATTTTTCTTTTCTACACGACACCGCATAGATTTCGGATTATAAAAATTAATCTATGCTTAGTCGGTATAACTGTTCACTGAAAATTTCGGGAAAAGAAAAATCCGAAATTTATCCGTGAACAAGTATCGTTCAAAAATTTAAACTGCTGAATAGTTACAATTTTGCACCATTTTAACATCCTCCGTATTGAAAAAAAATGCTTCAATTCACACGAAAGCGAATTGAAGCATTGGATTTCATTTTACAGGACAAAATTTACCTGATGATCTCAAATTGTTTTGAGGCCACGGTTGCGCCGGAATTATCGATCACTTGAAAAACATAAGCTCCGGTGATCAATTTCGATACATCAATTTTTTGTTCCTTATCGATCAAATCGCCTACACGCAGCAATTTGCCGCTTATGTCCGATATCCTGAATTTCAGTTCTTCATTCCTATCTTTTTCAAAACCAACAAAAAGATGATCGGCAGCGGGATTGGGGTATAAAACGATTGGTTGGAGTACAATCGGTTCGCGTGTGTTGGACATTGGCAGCTCGCCATTAGCGAAGGCGTATTGGCCTTTCCTTAGTCCGTTAAAAATGACATTACCGGAGCCGTCATTCGGGATGGTATTAAAAATGTAATAATCGGGATGTTCAACCCAGGGATGGTGTGCGTCCTCCCTGTAAACCAGGATCAAGCTGTCTTCGGTATTGCTGGTCAGGTCCTCATCCAGGCGTGGCTGGGCAATGCCTGCATATCTAAGGTTTCCAGTGGCCTCCATGGCATCCAGCATGATGCCGTCAATTTCCCAATAATGGGTGCTCGAAATTTTTGCATTAAATGGATTTTCACCTAAATCGTCAGGCGCAACCCAGTAATGTTCTACTCTTACAAGTGCAGAGTCGGTGGCAATGGATTGAACAACGATCTGTATATCACCATAACCCAGATAACGGTTTACAGGTCCTTTGATCACGAGATTATTGGCCATCATGGCGATATTGAGATTATCAGATTCATTAACAAAATGGGCAACCGGATCAAATGGCAAAGTCAATTGTACGGTGGTAAATTCACCGCTGACCATGACGGTTTCGGAATAGTGATTCCAATTTTCATCCATAAATGAAAGTTCGATAGGGGTATTGGTGTGAAAATGCGGAGCAGCTCTGAGCTTTTGCTGGATATACACGGTGGCCTCATAATCATTGCCGCTTTGAACAGTGAATACGGAATCGATCTCATACGCGGCAAATCCTGGAGCATAGATCCAGTCGTCAAAAAAGGAAGTCAGATCCACGCCCGTTGCAGCCATGAGTTGGTCACGGTATTGTGCGGCATTCACAGAGCCGTAAGCAAAGTTTTCTAAAACGGATTGCTGCCCGACCCGGAAAAGCGAATCGCCCAGATAGCCTCTGAGGTTGTGGAGCATGGATGCGCCTTTGCGGTAAGTGTGTGTGCCGTAAGTATGTTCGTAAGGGATTCCTGATAATGGCTGAAAGCCATCATCGTCAAAGTGAGCGCTTTTCAAAACTTCGTTCAAAAAATTATCTTTTACCTGATCGATGAATTGGTCGTGGCCGGCATGGTACTCCGTAAAAAGATGGGCGCCGTATTCCGCATTACCTTCTTTAAACCACATATCCGCAGGACTTGACAAAGTAACAATGTCGCCAAA
>CAZKDA010000268.1:0-5768 GCA_964551455.1 uncultured Saprospiraceae bacterium | reverse complement strand
TTTTGGTGTAAATTTACATAAAATGTTATTCTTTAAACCCGTACAAGTCTAATAACTATTTCAGGCAAAATGATGTTGTTTGAAATTGTCAATTTTGAGCAATTTGACAGATTACATACGAAATTATAATTCAGGGAAGGCAAAATCTTTTCCATTCTGGCTTTTGCAAAACCATCGTTAGAACAACACCGCATTTTTTAGTTCGCCATCCTCTATAAAAATGCTACTTTTGCAAAGGCAATTTTGCCTGACGGCCAGCCATGTTCCTATGCGAAAACACATTCCAAACGCGGTTACGTTGATCAATCTTTTCTGTGGTTGTTGCGCCTTGGTCTGCGTTTTCAAAGAGTTGTTTGTCGTTGCTTTTTATTTTTTGCTGTTGAGCGGGTTTGCGGATTATATCGACGGGATGCTCGCGCGGATATTGAACGTGAAGTCTCCGGTTGGAAAGGAACTAGATTCGCTGGCAGATATGGTTTCGTTCGGAGTGGTTCCGGGGGCTATCGTCTATGTTTTGCTCACTAAATCGCCGGTGGACGCTGAGAACAATTTTGATATAAAATGGTGGGCGCTCGCGGGCTTTGTGATCTCGGTTTTTGCTGGATTGCGGCTGGCGAAGTTCAACGTTGATGAGCGGCAATCTGAGGAATTCATCGGACTTAACACGCCTGCTTGCACCATGTTTTTCACAGGATTGATGCTGATCTACGATTCCGATGCCGCAGGTCTGGCGGATTTTATCATTCAGCCGGTTTTATTGTACGGCCTTGTGGTTGTTTTTTCAGTTTTGCTGGTTGCCGAACTTCCCATGTTCAGTTTTAAATTCAAAAAATTGCAATGGCAGGGAAATGAAACCCGCATCACATTTGTCATTCTTGCCGTACTTTTGCTGATCTTTTTGAAAGAGATCGCCTTTAGCTTGATCGTGCTACTCTATATTTTATATTCATTAACCCGATATTTTATTTTTAAGAAAACGGAGGCGGGAGTGTGAGTGTGGAGAGAAGCGGGAGGCCGGAGGGCCGACACCCGACACCGGACACCGGATACCCGACACCGGATACCAATACACCAATACACCAATCAATTTATTCAAATCAATCATCAAATACTTTTAACGCACATGAAATTTTTAGCAGAAATAGATATAATGCCACACAAGGAATTGCTTGATCCGCAAGGCAAAACCGTCGTAAAAAATATGAAAAACATCCAACTCGATGGCGTCCATGATGTCCGGATCGGCAAACACATCCAAATGACTCTCGAAGCCGACACTAAGGAAGAAGCGACGGAGAAAGTGGAAACGGCTTGTAAAAAGCTCTTGTCCAATGTGATCATGGAAGAATATTCCTACAAAATTTCTATAATGGAATAAGAAGCGGGAAGCAGAAAACCAGAAACCAGAAACTTGGAACCAGAAACTTTAAACCATCCCATGCTTTATGTAGTTCCAACGCCG
The DNA here is from genome assembly GCA_964551455.1 of uncultured Saprospiraceae bacterium. Classification (GTDB taxonomy): domain Bacteria; phylum Bacteroidota; class Bacteroidia; order Chitinophagales; family Saprospiraceae; genus JAHDHW01. The sequence goes on along the minus strand of CAZKDA010000268.1, from coordinate 4,306 downwards.
ATCGGCAACCTGGAGGATATTACGCTGAGAGCTATCAATGTGCTTAGGGCAGTGGACACTATCCTCGCAGAAGACACCAGGACTTCCAAAAAGTTGCTCGATCATTACGAGATCGACACGCCGGTTCGCGCTTTCCATGCTTTCAATGAGCATGCAATAGTCGATGATATCGTGCGGCGACTCGAGTCTGGTGAGGCAATGGCATTGGTTTCCGATGCCGGCACTCCGGGCATTTCCGATCCGGGCTTTTTGCTGGTAAGGGCTTGTGTGCAAAATAAAATCAAAGTCGAATGCCTTCCGGGAGCAACGGCATTTGTGCCGGCGCTCGTGGTGAGTGGGATTCCGTCGGATCGTTTTCATTTTGAAGGATTTTTGCCACACAAAAAAGGACGCAAGACGAGGCTAGATCATCTAAGCGAATTGCAAAATACTTTTGTCCTTTATGAATCTCCACACCGGCTTTTGAAATGCCTGAACCAGCTTGCTGAAGTATGTGGAAAAGAGCGAATGGCTTGTGTTTGCCGCGAGCTGACCAAACTTTACGAGGAAGTCATCACCGATACTCTTGAAAATCTCATTGCTCATTTTTCGGAGAAGAAGATCAAAGGGGAGATCGTGATCGTTGTCAGCGGGAGATAGAAAAAGGCCGTGTCCAATTCCGAATTGACCACGGCCTTTTTTGCTATTTTTTATGAAATTATTCTTTAACGATCTTCCTGGTCACCAACCCCTGATCCGTTTGGATTTTCAATACATACACACCTTTTCCAAGCGAATTCAGGGAAAGTTCAGTGGTTCCGGAAATTACGGATTCACGATAGATGTGGCGTTTGCCCAACATATCAAAAACCTCGATCGTCTGGCTGTTCAAATCTCCCAGATCAATTTGCAGGACATCCGTAACCGGGTTGGGGAAAGTTTTCACTTTTGCTGCCAGTGCCGGATCGTTCACACTGGTTGTGATGTTGTTGACAAAGAAAACCGTAGCCGGTTCTGCGGGAAGGCTGACTTCCAATTCATTTCCGAACTTATCGACTACTTTTACAATATTTACAAAAACGGTAAAGGGCTGTCCTTCATCTTCTTCCCGTCCGTCGATGATGTCGGCAATAATAATGAATGAAACCGTAGCGATCCTGCCGTACCCGGTTTTGTTTTCACCGTCAATCCGAGTAATTGCAAAATCGAGTTGTCCCTGCTGGAACAGATCGACTGAACGATGGATCACTTCTCCGTTCGAACCGAAAAAGCTGTTTTGGTCATAATCCACCTCTACTTGTGTGCTGCTGTCGATATATTGTCCGGGGAAACTCAGGTATAAAACCACGCCATAAACATCTTCCAGGGGAATACTACTGCTTCCAAGCATAAGTCCTGCGCTGATCGTTTTCGGCTCAAACGAATTGGTAATGCGTACGGTATCCACATTGAACTGCAATTTGACATGCGGCGCATCGGATTCTGCGATCGAATAACCATTTTCAAGGCGGGTATATGGGCCATTTACATTGGAGGTCAAGGGGATATCCATCAAACTTATCTCGCCATCGCCATTGCAGTCGGCATGTTTCAGATCCATACCGTCGATGGTATATTCCTCCCAATCGGTAGCCGTATGTCCGAACCACCCGCCACATACACTATCTCTTTCCGGCCCCGTGCTGCCATAATACAATCCTATATTCAAAATATCAGCTAAATTTGCTCTTCCATCTTTATCTGTATCTCCAGGCCATACACAATCCAACTGCTCACAAGGGTCATCGGAAATCGAGACATCAACGACGGTTGAAACAGTCGAGAAACATTCCTGCGTATTGCTGTTCCAAACAGTCAGACTAACATCATAGCTTCCGCTTTGGCTGTAAAAATGTGTCACCTTATTTTCTGTAGCTGAAGAATACGAACCATCGCCAAAATCCCAGCTCAAATCGGTGAACGGGCCGGTCGAAAGGTTTTCAAAGGTAAACCCTCCCTGGACGGGCATGGGGCCGTCATAAGTTTCATAACTAAAGATCGCCTCGCAATCGGTACTGAAGTGATCATTTTTATGATCTGCTAAACTTGTTGCGCCTGCGATATTGCTATGAAATTGCAGCAATGCCAGGATTATAATGCTTGTGGGAAATATTTTGTGTAAACTTTTTTGGATGTTCATAAAGCTCCTGTTTTTTCTTTTGAAATTATGATTCTTTAAAAATGCAACTTATTTCCCGTATTAAAAAGAACATTGATTATTTTTTGTACGACAATCAAACAACTCCATAACACCTCAAGCAATTGAAAACCAGAACATTAATATTTTAGCAATTTTAAATTTATCCTGATATTTTTACGATTTTTATTAATTTGCAACGAAAATCAATCTTAATACTTACGTGAGTTTTGAGTTGTTGAGTTGTTGAGTTGTTAAAAAGTTGCTGGTTGCTGGTTTAAGTTGATGCTTCGACAAGTGATATAGTGAGTTTGCCGAACTGCTCAGCACGAGTTGAGTTGATGCTTCGGCAGGTGATATAGTGAGCTTGCCGAACTGCTCAGCACAAGTTGAGTTGATTAAGTTGATTTGCAAATTAGCAAATCCGCAAATTAACAAATTAACAAATTAACAAATCCGGAATAAATGCTGAGCGATAAGCTGGAAAGTTTACTTTTTACATTTTCAAAATCGAGGTTAAACTACTTCAGGAAATATCTTTCTTCTCCGTTTTTCAACGAAAACCAGGACCTGGTCAAGCTTTTTGACCTGATCCACAAACAAATTGCGACAACTACTGAAAATGACATCAATTCGACAGGCTTAAAGAAGGAACAAGTATGGAAACAATTGTTCCCCAAAAAGAAATACGTAGATGTACAATTGAGGCGGCTTTGTTCCGATCTGACAAAGTTGGCGCAAAACTTTTTAGCTTTCCGCCAATTTAAAAAGACTCCCTTTCAGGAAGAAACCCTATTGTTATCCGCCATTAATAACCCAAAGTTGAACAAACATTTTACAGCAGTCGTGAGACAAACGAGGCTGATGCAGGAAAAGGCGGGTTACAAAGATGCCGATTTTCATTATAATACTTTCCTCATCGAACAAAACTGCCATAAACACCTGGAATTGCTTAAAAAGAAACCGGATTCGCTGGATAATCTCGAAACGGCTGATTATCACCTCGACTGTTTTTATATCACCAAAAAACTGAAAAACTATTGTGATTTTCTAGGGTACAAAAATATTCTGTCCTTCAATACTCAGGTTCAGTTGTTTCCTAATTTCATCGAATTAATTAAAGCTAGTGAGTACAGAAAAGAAGTATCTGTCAACGCTTATTATTTGGTGGCACAAATGCTACTCAATCCTGATGATGAAAGTTATGCCGAAGCTTTGAAAAAATTGTTGTTTGAGCAAAGTGATATTTTTTCACAGCAAGAGCTAAAAACACTTTATATTCATCTTAAGAATTATTATGTAACAACAAAAATAAATACAGGACAACATAGGTATTATTCACATTTGTTTGAAATTTATAAAATGCAAATTAATCAAGGTAATGTGCTTGAAAACGAACTTATTGATCCAGGTGACTACAAAAACATCATCAGCGTAGGTTTACATCTCAAGGAATTCGACTGGGTGGAGGAATTCATTAAAGTTTACACGGAGAAGCTTCCTAAAGAACTGTTGGACAACAACCTGAAATACAATCTCGCAAAAGTTTCATTTTATAAGGGTGACTATGCTGGCGCCATCGAGCGACTCCGAGAAGTGGAATACAAAACTCCGGAACATTCGTTAGGTGGCAAACTGATGCTTTTAAAAATATATTACGAGCTGAATGAGCTGATGGCGCTGGATTCACTGATCGACAGCTTTAGCATTTACCTCCGGCGCAACAGGTTGATCTCCAAAGAAATGAAACAACAATATATGAATGTGCTCCGCTTTACCAAAAAACTGGCAAATATGCCGGAATATGACAAAGCCGCTGCCGGAAAGATCAAAATCCAGATTGAAAATTGTAAAGCGCTGGCTGCAAAAAACTGGTTGCTTGAAAAGGTGGAGGAACGAATGTGAGTTTACTATTGAGATGGCAAAGGCAAGACAAAGTGAAAAACAAAATCCGTGATCACAACATTACATTGATCTTGTAAACATTGTATTGTTTCGCACGGGAACCCGCCTGATAACGGAAATAAATCTGGATGTACTCCGGAAAGTTTCTGCCCTGGATTTGTCTTGTTTTAAACCTCTTCGCTGCTTCTTACTAGCAACTGAAAACCATTTCCATGGATATTGACGATCTCGATATTCGGGTCGTTT
>CAZKDA010000267.1:0-5769 GCA_964551455.1 uncultured Saprospiraceae bacterium | reverse complement strand
AGTCGTTGGTTCATATCCGGTATTAAAAAGTGTGGTTTGTGCGAAGCTTTCTGCATTCCACAAGATGGACAGTAATAAAGCCGTCATCAAGGCTTTTTGCTTTAAAAAAGTAGTTGGGACTTGAAGTTTCATAATTGATGAATTTTGAGTGTTAAAAATTAAAACAATAAAAAGTCATTGCACAGCCTATAGCATTCAAAGATGCTCAGCTCTGCAGGTTCAGGGTATTCGTTGACCTGGAAGGTCTGTCTGAAAAAACGTTACGGTAATTCTACCTGCTTTGGGATAAATAACACCACAGCAAGGCAAGATCATCCCTTCCCTTGCCTTGTCAACAGGGAGATGCCGCCAAAGGCAGGTCAGGCAGGTCGGGGAAAAAGGAATAGGTTTTTAGCTCATTTCTAATATTTTTAAAAGGTTAATAAATGTTTCAATCCGGCTGATGCCAACAACACTTTACGATGAAGTCAAAAGCATCACCATACAGTCAGGCACAGCAGGACTGAAAAATTATTATTTGCTTGTAGAAATTGCTATTATCTCTTTTGGCCAAAGAGTTAAAAAATGCTTACACAAAAACTGAAAGGTTCAGTAGCAGAATGTTATCCCGATTGGTCGGGGCAGGTGGTATGGCAGTTGTTTGTAAAACCGAAGGTTGAATGACAATGTTATGTATTAAAATTCTAAAAACAAAATTATTTGAAGATTTTTTTTCATATCAAATATTTCCGTACCGGCGAACCTGCCCGCGATGAGCAGTCAGGCGGGCTTCATTCGCCGACAACCCATATTGTTTGAATCGTCGGCGAATAAAGCCCGCCCGCCCCCGCCCGCCCCCGCCCGACTGCCGCCGACAGGCTGGTGTGGCATACGGGCGGGTTCGCCGGTACGGCCGGTACGGTTTTAATACTTGACCACTTTTTCCAATAACCGCCGGTTATTGTGGTGGATTTCAACAAAATATATCCCTTGCGGCCATGTCGAAATATCGATGCCTTGCCGGTTGAATGTCCCGGACTTCAGCAGATGGCCAGCGGCATCCCTGATCGTGAAATCTCCGCCTTCAATCCCGTTAATTCTAAAAAATCCTGTCGTAGGGTTCGGTGAAATATCCAGGCTAATTGCTCTTGCTTCATCAATGCTCAAAGTTTCGCAGACCGTTTCCACCTCTTCGCGGGTGCTGCACCCTTCGGCATTGCCGTAGATTTCGGCTGGGTTGGCCGGAATGCCCAGATACTCGCATAAGCTTTGTACTTCGCAGGTGGAAAGCACAGGATTGTTAAGCAAGAAAAGATTTTGAATAGAAAAAGGATCGATATTTTCAAGTCCACTCAGGCTGGCCAAGGTTTCGTTGTTTTCCAGCCACAGTTCGCCGCCGATGGTGAGGAGGTTGCTCAAGGCGTCTAAGTTGGATAGCTGGAGGTTGTCGCGGATTTCGAGGTGCGTTCCTACCAAAGCCAGGTTGTTCAGGCCATTCAGACTACTGAGCATGGTGTTGTTTTCTATCCGCAGGTCTGCGCCGATGGTGGCCAGCGATTCCAGGCCGTTCAATGTAACAAGAGAAGAATTGCCCCTAATTTCCAGGTCAACGCCAATGGCAGAAAGATTTTCCAGGTCGTTCAAACCGGATAGTGAAGCATTGTTGCGAATGTAACAATTGCCGTTGATTTCGTTTAGGTTGCTCAGGCCGGGCATGTTGCTCAGTGCAGCATTGCCGGAGAGATAAAAATAACCGCCCATGGAAACCAGGCTGCTCAGCCCGTTGATTTCAGACAATGAAGAATTGTTCTCCACCCACAAGTTTGCGCCGAGATGTGGCAGATTATTCAGCCCGCTGATGTCGCTCAGCATAGGATTGTCATAAATCAACAGGCTTCCGCCTAACAGATTCAGGTTTTCAAAGGCATTTATTTCGGGCAGGGTTGCGTTGTCGTAAATCCGCAAATCGCCAAACAGGCTATCCAGATTTTCCGGCCCGGTCAGATCTGTGAGCAGGGGGTTGCTGTATAAATGCAAGTTGCCGCCAATGTTGTTCAAACTATCAAGGCCGACGAGGCTGGTTAGCGATATGTTTTGGTGTATCAACATTGATCTGCCAATAAAAGAAAGGTTGTCAAATCCAACCAAATCAGGCAATAATGTATTTTCAAATATATTCAGATTCCAACCGATATAGCTTAAGTTTTCAAATCCGTAAAGGCTAATAAGAGATGGGTTATTAGAAATCTGGAGGGTTTGTCCTACAAAAGTAAGGGAGTTCAAACCGTTAAGATTATTTAGCGATTCATTATCAAAAATGTAGGTGTATTCCGTATATGCTATATTATTCAGCCCATCCATATCGGTAAGCAAGTCATTACCGCTAACCACAAGAAGATCTACTGTATCTATATTTTCCAGGCCTGAAAGGCTTGTAAGTAATGGACTATTTTGTATTCCAAGATCTCTGCCAATGGATTCGAGATTTCCTAAAGCGGTAATTTCATTTAATCCGAAGTTGTCCATAAAAAACAAATCTCTTCCTATCGTATTCAAATTTTCCAATCCGACGAGGCTTGAAAGCGAAACATTTTCAATAAGGAACAGGCTGTATTCAATTTCAGTTAAATTATCAAGTCCGCCAAGATTGACTAAGGAAGGATTATTATAAATCTGAAATTCATTTCCAAGGTATGTCAGGTTATCCAGGCCGCTCAAGCTGGTTAGCGCAGTATTGTTTTCTATTGAAAAATATGATCCGATAGAAGTCACAGGTAATAGCCCTTCCAAGTTTACAATATTACCTGGGACACTTTCTTCGATAATGACAACTCCCAAAATTTGGCTACATCCCGGATAATCTGCCGCAAAGGCGTCGATCTGGGCTTGCGATGTAAAAGTAATGCCCTGTGGCAGGCAGGTCTGGGCGGTAGCGGGCGGGGTTGTAATTGCAAACAGGAATAATGCGGTGAACAGCTTTCTAAAAATAGTGGTTGGAGACTTCATGGGTGACTTTTTTGAAATGATGGAAATATCGCCGGGAAACGTGGGAAATGGTTTCTGGTTTCTACAAATAAAGTTATGTATTTCCGTCCGATATTGAAAGGCTAAATAAGTCGGTGTTATACCGAACCGAAGGAAAACACCCATCATCCATCTGCTCTACTCCTCCGGCAGCAAAAACGGGTAGCGGTAATCGACCGGCGGAACAAAGGTTTCCTTGATCGTTTGCGGAGAGACCCAACGGAGCAAATTCAAGATAGAACCTGCTTTGTCATTCGTGCCGGAACCTCTTGCGCCACCGAATGGCTGCTGGCCCACCACAGCGCCCGTAGGTTTGTCGTTGATATAAAAATTGCCGGCAGTATTGCGCAACCTCGCAGTGGTATGAGCGATCACTTCGCGGTCTTTTGCAAAAATTGCCCCGGTGAGGGCATAAGGAGAAGTGTTGTCCACCAAATCCAACATAGATTCATATTCATTGTCGGCATATACAAAAATGGTGAGAATCGGGCCGAATATCTCTTCCTCCATGGTTTTGAAATGTGGATCTCTGGTGAGTATCACGGTAGGTTCGATAAAATAGCCGATTGTTTTTTCATAATTGCCGCCGAGGATCACTTCTGCCACCGTTGATTTTTTGGCCTCGGCGATATAACCCGTGATTTTGTCAAAAGCTCTTTCGTCGATCACCGCATTTATAAAATTGGTAAAATCTTCGGGCGAACCCATTTTCATGGATTTCAGATCTTCGGACAGAAAACTTTTCACATCAGCCCAAAGGCTTTCGGGAATATAAGCCCTCGATGCGGCAGAGCATTTTTGCCCCTGGTACTCGAACGCACCACGCGAAAGCGCCGTAGCCACTTCTTTGGCGTCGGCAGAAGGATGCGCCACCACATAATCTTTGCCTCCCGTCTCCCCTACTATTCTCGGATAAGTACGGTATTTTGAAATGTTATTGCCGATGGTTTTCCACAACATCTGAAACACTCCCGTGCTTCCGGTAAAATGCAACCCGGCAAATTCCTGATGATTAAAAATGCTTGCTCCCATCACCGGCCCGTCGGCATATACTAAATTGATGACCCCTTTTGGCAAACCCGCGGCCTCGAATACTTCCATGATTACGGAAGCAGAATATATCTGTGTTTCAGCCGGTTTCCACACTACCACATTTCCGAGCATGGCCGGAGCTGATGGGAGATTGCCGGCGATGGAAGTAAAGTTGAATGGGGTCAAAGCAAAGACAAATCCTTCCAACGGACGATGTTCCATGCGATTCCAAACCCCATGCACGCTTTCCGGCTGCTCGGCATAGATCTGGCTCATAAACTGCACATTGAACCGAAGGAAATCACACAATTCTGCAACGGCGTCGATCTCGGCCTGGAAGATATTCTTCGATTGCGCCAGCATGGTAGCGGCATTCATCTTCGCGCGGTAAGGGCCGGCGAGCAGATCTGCAGCCTTCAGGAAAATTGCTGCACGATCGTACCAGTCCATATTTTCCCATTGGGGTTTTGCAGCCAGGGCGGCTTTTATGGCCTGTTCGACATGCGGGGTGTTTCCCTTCGAATAGTAACCTAAAACATGGCTCGTTTCATGTGGCGGATTGATCTCGACCTTGTTGTCGGTAAAGACTTTTTCACCGCCGATATACATGGGAATATCAGATTTTTTTGATTTCAATTCGGCAATCGCAGCTTTTACTTCGGCTCGTTCAGCAGAACCGGGAGCATAACTCAACACTGGTTCGTTGATTGCCACAGGGATTTCGAAAATAGCATTTGGCATGGTAGTGATCTGCTTTAGAATGTTTTGAAATTTTGCTGCAAATGTAGCATTTTAAAAGAGATATAAAAAGAATCAACCTTGAGTTTAGGTTAAACGCACGAAGGTAATGTTGAAAAAAACCGGATTTGTTTTAAACTACTAAAAAACCTGCGTCAAAAAAACAGTACACCTCCAGAAGGACGCAGAATACCGCAGACTGGTTATGATAAGTTATGAACTCAAAAAAAACATAATCAATCATAAAAAACCTGTGTCAAATGTCTTTCTGCCTCAAAGAAAATCACTATTGACCAACCATAATATACCTTGTCTGGAGATTGGTTTGCGGAAAGGGAAAACTCAGATCAACTCCTCCGGAATTTTTACGGCTTCGGGTAGAAAGGGAGTTGCATCTCCTTTGCCTTTGATGATCTCGCGAACAATGGTGGAACTGATGTGAGAAAATCCGGGCTGGCTGATCAGGAATACGGTATCAAGTCCTTGCCCGACGATGTTGTTCAGTTGTGAAATGGTCTTTTCATAGTCGAAATCTGAAGCATTTCGCAATCCCCTGAGCAGATATTTAGCGCCGATCTCCATGCAATAATGTGCCGTCAATCCATTGTAAGAAGCGACCTCCACTTTGGGTTCGTTTTGAAAAACCGCTTTGAGCCAATCCATTCTTTGTTCAAAAGGAAAAAGGCTTTGCTTCTGGCTGTTCAGACCGATGGCAACGATGACCTTGTCGAATACCGGCAATGCGCGTTTTACAATATCGACATGACCAACAGTTATAGGATCAAAGGAGCCGGGAAATACTGCGATTTTCATCTTGGCAATGGTTTGTTGAATGTTATTTATAGTTGAAACTTTACCGCACAAAATACTAAAACTTTGGAGGCTGGCCGTTTTTGCAACCATAAAGTGGGTGAAACGCACGAACATCCTGTTGAAAATAGAAATCCATTCTGCGTGGATCAGCGCGATCAGCGGGACACATTTTTTATTTCCCGC
>CAZKDA010000266.1:0-5786 GCA_964551455.1 uncultured Saprospiraceae bacterium | reverse complement strand
CTGACCTGCCTGCCAAGAGCACCTGCCCGACAGTCAGGCGGGTTCAGGCAGGCGGCAAAGGCAGGCTACAAACCATGAACTACAAACATTTCCACTACCCTCGCCCGTTTTCCTTCCAGACTTTTTCGCAATTCGCCAGGCAAAGCTTTGAACCTCCGCGCGGCATTCCATTTCATGAAAATTTCTTCGTAAAGCAATGAAAAAAAACCGAAAAAAGGCGCTGCAATGACGAAAGCCGTGAAAATTATTTTTTTTACAAAAAGCGCTGCGATCAAAAATGCCAACCCCAGGATAAAATACCCGGCTACCATGACCCCGAAACGAATGGAAGAATAAAATTCAACGGTACGCACGTAATTGTCAGCAATGTATTTTGCCAATGCCATGGGAATCGCATTCACGGCCTTGCCCAGAATAAAAGGGATAAAACCCAGTATGACAAATATGGTTTTCGCAAGCCGGTAATTTTGCGGATGGGCAACGCCAACGTCGTTGATGCGATGCTCAGCCAGCGCCGATCTGTAATCTTCCAAAGCTGCCCGAAGCTGCTGCTTTTCAGGCTGTTGCATTTTGTTGATAAATTCAACGGAGGCAAACTCCGCTTGCAGCAGCGCCGCAGATGAAGAACGGATGGGCAAAACAGATTTTTCGAGATCATTCCGGCGGATTGCAAGCAATTGGTCAACCCATTCATCATCTTCTTGATCGGCGACATGGATCACGTGTTGTCGCAACCCCGTTGCAATGGCATGGGTCAAGTCGCTGATTCCTTTCCTCGGATTTTCGCGATAGGCAGCCACGAAATTTTTCACGGGGATCGCCTCCCCAACTTCGAGCATTACTTCCGACCGAAAGCGCAAGGCATCGGTAAAATTCACGCCGATGGGGATCACCTGGATATCCATTTCCCCGAATCTTTCGATGGTGTCGAATGCCATGCGCGCAGCTCCTTTTTGTATCGGTCGCAATCGCTTCTCATGGATGGTTTGCCCTTCCGCGAGAATCAGGATGTTTTGCTTCCGGCGCAACAGTTCGTAGCATATCTCCATCGTCCCTTGGTTGTTTTTCAGGTTTGAAAAACCGTCGCGAAACCGGAAGATCGGGTGCATCTTCAAACTCGCCAGGATCGCCCTCACCAGCCTGCTGTTGAAAATATCTCCCCGCACGATAAAATGAACGCCCGGCCGGACAAAAGTAGCGATGAGCACCGGATCCAAAAACGCCGTCGGGTGGTTTACCGCTAAAATGACGGGCTTGTCGTCGGGAATGGCTTCGCGGTTGGAAAAATAGATCTTCCTGAAAAAAAAACGAAAACCGATTCTGCACAAATATTTTAAAGGGTAATACAACATGAACAATTCGTTTTGCTTCTCGCGGTAAAGATAGAAATTGGCGGCGTTAAAATGACTGAAGCGTAACGACATTACATGAATTAGAAACTTCGGGCTGTATTGTGTATATGGATTGGCAATAATCTGATTAATAAACAAAAAGCAATATATTAGCAATTTTATAAAAATGGCCAAAGTATCACAATGCAAAATACCAAACTTACCCTCTCCCAACTCGAATCTTTCCTCCTGAAAGCAGCAGATATTTTGAGAGGTAGCATGGATGCTTCGGAGTTCAAAGAATATATCTTCGGAATGCTTTTCCTCAAAAGGATGAGCGACCAGTTTGAGGAACGGAGGGCAAAGTTGCGCCAAAATGAATATAGTCACCTTTCTGAAAAAATTTGGAAATTACAAGAAGATAATCCCATTACCTACGGCGAAACCTTTTTCGTACCCGAACAAGCGCGTTGGGATATGATCCGCTACTTCCATCACAATGCAGGCGAGCAGTTGAACCAGGCTTTGGCTGCCCTGGAAGATGCCAACGATTCATTGAAGGGAGTTTTGAAAGACAACATTGATTTCAACAAAACAAAAGGGAACAAGCGTGTTATACCTGATTCCAAAGCTAAAGACCTGATCGACCACTTCGACAAGATCAAGCTGACCAATGATAATTTTGAGTTTCCCGATCTGTTAGGCGCAGCTTATGAATACCTGATAAAATTCTTTGCGGATAGCGCGGGAAAGAAAGGCGGGGAGTTCTACACTCCTTCTCAGGTAGTCCGTTTGTTGGTGCAACTGATGAAGCCCAAAGCGGGCATGGCCATCTATGACCCGACGGCTGGCTCCGGCGGTATGCTGATCCAGTCGGCGCAGTACGTGGAAGAGCAGGGGCAGAATGCCCGCAACCTCACCCTGGCTGGGCAGGACAATAACGGAACGGTCTGGTCTATCTGCAAAATGAATATGATCCTGCACAATGTCCTGGATTCGGATATTCAGTTGGGTGATACTATCGAAGACCCGCAGCATACGGAAGGTGGTTCGATCAAGAAATACGACCGCATCCTGGCTAATCCTCCGTTTTCACAGAACTACTCAAAAGACAATATCCAGTTTTCGGCTCGTTTCCGTTATGGCTATGCTCCTGAAACCGGAAAGAAAGGCGACTTGATGTTTGTACAGCACATGATCGCCAGCCTGAAAGACAATGGAAAAATGGCCTGTATCGTGCCGCATGGTGTCCTGTTTCGCGGTGGAGCGGAAAAGATCATCCGTGAGGGCATCGTCAAAGACAACCTCATCGAGGCGATCATTGCATTGCCGCCATCGTTGTTTTACGGGACGGGGATTCCCGCTTGCGTGTTGGTCATCAACAAAAACAAACCCGACGAATTGCGCAATAAAATCCTGTTCATCAATGCCGATGCGGAATACGGAGAAGGTAAAGCCCAAAACTTCCTCCGCCCGGAAGACATAGAAAAGATCGATACGGTATTTACCCAAAAACTGGAAATTGCGAAGTATTCCCGCCTGGTCGATCTTTCAGAGATCGATGCAAACGACTTCAACCTGAACATCCGCCGCTACGTGGATAATACACCGGAACCAGAGCCGGAAGATGTAAAAGCACACTTGCAGGGCGGTGTACCGAAAAGCGAAGTGGCGACGCAGGAACCGTTTTACCATAAGTTTGGAATGAAACGGGACGTATTTTTCGTACCGGCGGACCCGCCTGACCATCGGGCAGGTTCATCCGCCGAGCAATACTTCGACTTCAACCCTGACTGCACAGAAAAAGCAACCATCAAGGAACAAATCGAAAACCACGAGGGTGTAAAGAAAACCCTCGAACGGTTCCGCAAAGAAACCAATTCCTGGTGGCAGGAGGCCAAAGCCGATTTTATCCGCCTGGAAACAGACAACGACCTGCCCAAAATAAGAACGGAACTCTTGCACAGCTTCCAGAAAAAGCTTGTCCCGCTCGCACTATTCGACGAATTTCAGGTGGCGGGGATATTCGTGAACTGGTGGCAAACCATCAATTACGACCTCAAAACCATTTCTTCGGCTGGATGGAGTGTAAACCTCATCCCTGACGAGTACATTAAAAAAGCCTTTTTCCAAAAAGAAATGGATGAACTCGACCATCTGGAAACCCAAATCTCCGACCTGGAAAATAGCTTGCAGGAGGCAATGGAAGAAGCGGAAGTAGAACCGGAAACCGACGACGAAGGCAATGAAAAAAAGGCTACTGTAAAGTACCTTACAACCGCTTTGATAGCAGATGCTCACGATCTTTTGGGCAACTACGTGGACAATCCCAATAAATACAAACCCGGCGGAAACGGCACGATCAAACTACCAGCCGAAGTACCGGAAAAGTCAAAAGAAGAAGTCCTGAAATACCTGTCGCTGGCGCATTTGCTTGCCAGTACGGAGGCAAAACTGCGCACAAAAAGGAAAACCCTCAAAGACAAAGAAACCCTTCTGGAAGATATGGTGGATGCCAAAAAGTACGGACGCGACGGCTTCCTGAAATACCTGGACGACCTCATCATTTTGGCGGAAGCGGAACTCGCAGCCGCAGACAAAGATGCAGCCAAGAAGAGGGTACAAAGACAGATAGATTTTTACAAGGAGAAAAAGGGCATGGTAGCCGACTTGGTTGCAGCCATCGGCGAGCCGATCACCGACACAGAAGCCCGTGACCTCATCCTGCAAAAGCACCAGGATCTGATGCAGGAACAACTGGAACGCTACCTGAACCGTGAAAAACGTGAATTGGTGAGCCTGGTAGAAAAGCTATGGGACAAATACGCCCTGAGCCGAAACGACCTGGAACGATCCCGTACTTCGGTGCTGAATAAACTGAATGACTTTTTGACCGCTTTAAAGTATCAATAGGTATGGAACTGCAAAACCAATATCAAAACCTCCTCGAGCAGATCAAAGATACCTTTGCTTCGGGTAAAATAGCTGCCATCAAAGCGGTGCGCCAGCAGTTGGTGCTGACCTATTGGGCTATCGGCAAACACATTGTGGAATATGAACAGGCAGGTAATGAAAAAGCAGAATACGGTTCAAAAATTTTGGAACGGCTTTCACGCGATCTGTCACACCAATTGGGGCGTGGTTTCGACCGTAGCCGCCTGATTTACATGCGTCTATGCTATTTGCGTTATCCTGACACAGCCCTTTTGTCGCACCAATTGAGTTGGTCACATTACATTGAATTGTTGCAAATTGACCATGAACTTGAACGCAATTTTTATGAAAAACAAACCATTCGGGAAGGCTGGACGGTGCGGGAATTAAAGCGTCAAAAAAAGTCATCGCTATTCCTGCGCCTGGCTGCCACGCAGGATAAAGAAGGCGCTTTAAAATTGTCGAAACAAGGGAATGTCGTTGAAAAACCCGAAGATTTGTTGCGCGACCCTTATGTGTTTGAGTTTTTAAAAATCCCCGAACCATACCACCTTTCGGAAAAAGAATTGGAAAACCGCCTGATAAACAACCTCCAATCCTTTTTGCTGGAGTTGGGAAAGGGTTTTGCCTTTGTCGGCAGGCAGTACCGCATTACGGTCGATAACCAGCATTTCTATATCGACCTGGTGTTTTATCACCGCTTCCTGCGCTGTTTTGTATTGATCGACCTCAAAGTAGAAAATGTAAAACACCACGACATCGGGCAGATGAACATGTACCTGGGCTATTTTGCCAAAGAGGAATACTTCGAAGGAGACAACCCGCCCGTAGGTATTATCCTCAGCCGTGAAAAAGACGAACTGCTGGTGGAATTCGCTACCTACGGCATGAGCAGCCAGCTCTTTGTTTCCAAATACCAGCTTTACCTGCCCAACGAAGAAGAACTGCGGGCAGAATTGGAACATATTTTATCACTGGAAGAAAACTCCAAGAATGAAAAACTTAAATAAATTTTTAATTACTTAAAATTATCTAAAGGATGAGGTTGAAAGATTTGAACATAAAATATTATAAGGGCAAGCCTCCAAGGATAAAAGAAGGGAACTCACATTTGCCATACCTCACTCCTGACTATATTAGAAAAGGTTCTACTCCTGAATATTTCCCAATGCAACCAGGTGTCATTTTAGTTGAGGACGGCGAATTAATTCTGCTTTGGGACGGTTCAAACGCTGGTGAATTTTTTAAAGGCAAAAAAGGAATTCTGGCCTCAACTATGGTAAAGTTTGACAAGGTGGAAGAGGCAGAAGAAAACTACTTTTACTATTCATTAAAACTTCAAGAACAAACTCTAAAATCAAAAACTGCGGGGTCAGGAATTCCTCATGTAGATAAGGAATCACTTTTCAATTTAGAGGTTTATCTTCCTGAAAAATCACATCAATCCACCATCGCCACCATCCTAACCACCATAGACCAGGCCATTGAAAAAACGGAGCAACTCATCGCCAAATACGAGCG
>CAZKDA010000265.1:0-5804 GCA_964551455.1 uncultured Saprospiraceae bacterium | reverse complement strand
AAATTTGAAAAAAGGTCTTACATACCATCATAATCTGAAACTTGCTTTGGCTTTCTACATAGCCGGGTTGTTTCCTGCAAATCTTGTTGCAAATAGCTTTTGGGTTGACAGAAGTGATTTGGATCCACACAGTTTTATTATTTTGTTTGATAATGCGGCGGAAGAAGAAGAAACCAAATCTCAGAATGAAGCATATCCAAGCAAAGATGTTATTCGTATATATTGGTTTTCTTTCAAATTCATGGTTAACTGCGCTTCATTCAAAATAATGCTACACTACCTAATATTTTTTAATTCTCATCACCTGGAAATTCCCACTCCTCCTCCAAAGATAGTCCCTTGCCTGAACGTCTGAATTTAGGCATCATATTGTTATGAACTCCAATATATTCAGTATTTTTGTGTTTTTAATGTAATTCCGATCAAGTGATTTTCCGGCAATTTCACAATCCGAAGAACTTGAACTTCAATCCAAATCTCCCACATCTCTTTTCGGCTTAAATTCCAACCGACGATTACAAATCATTAAAACAAAAAATCAATATGAAATTCGGCTTTAATTTTACTCATTTCCGAGGAGACCTGTTCGGTGGGATCACGGCAGGTATAGTGGCATTACCGCTGGCGCTCGCCTTTGGTGTACAATCGGGCATGGGCGCTGCTGCCGGTTTATATGGCGCAATATTTATTAGCTTTTTTGCTTCTCTTTTCGGAGGAACCAACACCCAGATATCCGGTCCTACAGCGCCAATGACCGCTGTGAGCATGGTGGTCATTGGCGGAATCCTGGCTTCCTTTGAGGGAGATATGAGTAAAGCATTGCCAGCCATTTTAATGGTTTTCATACTCGCCGGTTTGATGCAAATCAGCTTTGGACTCCTGAAGGTAGGGCAATATATTCGCTACATCCCCTACCCTGTTGTATCGGGTTTCATGACAGGAATCGGCGTTATTATTATCATCACACAATTGCTTCCGATGTTGGGTTATTACCCAAATGAAGACAAGCAATTTGTTGAACAATTCAAACCTTTGGCTGAGGAAATGATCATGGAAAAGATATTGCGGGAAGAAGCTGCCGAATCCATTTTGGTTCTTGAAGATTTTGAAGAAACAGTAAGGCGGGCAAAAGAGATATCGCAGGAGCAGATCATGCAGGAAGCCAAAGTTTTGGCTGGAAATAATGCGGCAGGTGTGATCAACTCACTAAAACTATTAAGACGCGCTTTCGAAAACATCAATTACACCGACCTGATCCTAGGTTTACTTACCATTTTTATCATTTACGGCTTCAACCGAATAACCAAAGCAATACCCAGCACCTTGGTTGCCCTCCTTGTCGTTTCGATCGGCGCTTATTTGCTGATCCCCGAATACCGGAAGATCGGGGTAATCCCCGAAGGATTTCCGATCTTGAATTTTGAGATTTTCGGCGGTTTCAAGCTGGGAGTCATTACACCTTATATAGTAACTGCAGCTTCACTTGCCGCGTTAGGTGCTATAGATTCATTACTCACTTCAGTGGTCGCCGACAACATGACCAAGACAAAACACAACCCTGACCGGGAGTTGATCGGACAGGGGATCGGCAACTCTGTGGCAGCATTATTTGGCGGGATACCCGGTGCAGGTGCAACCATCAGAACCATTGTTAACATTGATGCAGGTGGAAAGACGAAACTGTCGGGAATGATCGCAGGTATGTTGCTTCTGGTCATCCTTTTGTTACTTGGTCCGCTGGCTTCACAAATTCCCGCAGCAGTGCTGGCTGGCATTCTGATCACGGTAGGGATCGGTGTTATGGATTACAAAGGCCTGCGACAGATCGGGCAATTGCCCAAAAGCGAAGTTATCGTCATGCTATTGGTTCTTGGCATGACCGTTTTCGTGAGCCTGATCCAGGCGGTGGCAATCGGCTTGGTACTGTCGTCTATACTGTTTATGAAAAAGATCGGTGATGTGGTTAATCATCGCACCAAATCGGCGCCGTTGATGGAATATTCAAGAGAAATAACCTGGGCGGATGAAAATAGCATCTCAGAGCAACTGAGCAATAAAATTTATATCAAACACCTTGACGGCCCCTTGTTTTTTGGATTTGCTTCCCGCTTTCAGGAAATGATGAAAGCATTGCCCGACATCAAAATTGTGATCATGCGGATGGATAAAGTCCCTTACGTAGATCAATCGGGGCTTTATGCTATGGAAGACGCCATCAAGGATTTACAGGCTCAGGGGATCAAAGTCGTATTTACCGATCTGCACGGCCAACCATTGGATATGTTCGAAAGGTTTAATATAATTCCTGGACTTGTGGAAAAAGAATATTGTTTCAATGATTTCAAATCCTGTTCAGAGTGGCTCGCTGAATACCTCAAAAACGGAAACGTAAAAGAGAAGGTTTAACATTATTAATATCTAATATTTCTGTATTTTTTGCTCTGTGTCCTGTAGCGTTTATTTCAAAATGTTACAGGACTTTTTTTTATGTTAAAATGATTTTTTTATCTTCTGATGAAGAAGCTGATGTCTTCATTTTTTTTATATCCTCGCGAACAAGATGATTGCAACACTGTAAATACTTGCTACAAAAACATTTCTCTTGCCTACCATAATCCGGGTAAATTTCAAGTCCAAACCAAAAATTTAATTCAAAATACTTTTAGTGTTTTGACAAATAAGCGATATTTACTTGTGTTTATTTGGTTAGGTTTTGAGAGTATTTTATATTTATGCTTTAGCTTTTCGATCCACCGAATAAGTTTTCCAGAAACTGACCCGAGTTTTAGGCTCATTTCAAACTTTCATAAAGACCTTTCATTTTACGAATTTGTTACTAAACAGGCAATGAATAGCCAATCATGGCCATAGAATGCGGTTTTCATTCCCTTGCCTTGGTACTGATTCGTTATAGCCATTTTGAATAAATGGTTTTCTGGTTTCGCGATAATTAATTTGTCGGAATACGGACAAATACATTTTAACCCGATCAGTTCAGCAGGAAATTATTATTGTAACCATATTTCTAAAATCAAAATTGAATTTTATTATTCTAACAAAAACGAACAAGATGAAAATTACTTTTAGAATGAAAAATGACCAAATGGATTTAAAGAGCGGGAAGTTCATCCTCCTGCTTTTGCTGATGTTTGGTCTGTTCGATGCCGGCGCACAAAGCCAGAGCAGAGAAGTAAGCAATTATTTACAACAGTTGGTGAAAAGTGATGAACTCAAACCGCAGGACATTACTGAATGGACAATCACGGCCAGCCATGTCAGCAGGACTAGCGGAGTTGAACATATTTATTTTCGCCAAATGTACAAAGGTGTTGAGGTCAATGAGGCCAATGCGAGTATTCATATTTTGCCAAATGGCGGAATACTTTCAAAAAACAACCAGTTTTATAGAGATCTAAGCCAAAAAATTTCTGGCCCGGATACTCCGGGTTTATCCGCAATTGAAGCAGTAGAGGCCGTCTCCCAACAACTAAATTACCAGATTGAAAAACCATTTTATGTTGTTGAGGACAGAGGCGGAACAGACAAAGCCGCGCTTTTGAGTACCGGTGGTATTTCGATTTCCAACATCCCGGTCAAATTGATGTATCAAAAGAATGACAATGGTCAGATCGTGCTTTGCTGGGACATGTCAATCGAAGAGGTCAGCAAAGAAGACTGGTGGAGTATCCGCGCTGATGCCTCCACCGGCAAGATCATACAAAAGATCAGTTGGAAATCATCGTGTGATTTTGGCCATGCCCACGACCATGTTCATCACGATCATGGAAAAGCATGCACCAGCCATTTATTCAATGAAACTTCAACCCACAATGCAGGGAATTCCGAAATGATGGCTGGGGTTTACAACGTATTCCCTATGCCGCTCGAGTCACCACACGCTGGTCCGAGAAGCTTGATCAGCGATCCGGAAGACCTCACCGCATCCCCCTTCGGCTGGCATGACACTAATGGAGTTCCCGGCGCTGAATTCACAATCACTCGCGGTAACAACGCTCATGCTTATGAAGATGGTGACAACCCGGGTTATAGCCCTGATGGTGGCGCCGGCCTGGTGTTCGACCACCCGATCAACCTGACATACAGCGTTGGCGATCAATCTGAAGACGCAGTGATCACCAACCTTTTTTATTGGACAAATATCATTCACGACTTCATTTACCTCTACGGTTTTGATGAAGCAAGCGGAAATTTCCAGCAAAATAACTACGGCAATGGCGGGGTTGGAAATGATTATGTCAGAAGTGAAGCGCAGGATAACTCCGGAACCTGTAACGCAAACTTTTTCACCCCGACCGACGGTAATTTGCCCAGAATGCAAATGTACGTTTGCGGCAACCGCGATGGAGACCTCGATAATTTGGTGATCGTCCACGAATATGCACATGGTATTTCTAACCGGCTAACCGGCGGACCTTTCAACTCAGCTTGTCTCAGCAATCAAGAGCAAATGGGCGAAGGTTGGAGCGATTGGTACGGCTTGATTATGACCATGTTGCCCGGTGATCAGGGAACCGATGCGAGAGGTGTAGGCACCTGGTTGTTTGGGCAAGGCCCCAATGGCAACGGTATCCGCGAATTCCCTTCCAGTACGGATATGACAATCAACAACCATACGTATGATCGCATCAAAACAGCAGCTGTACCACATGGCGTTGGTTCAGTATGGGCGGCGATGCTTTGGGAGGTTACCTGGGCGTTGATCGACCAATACGGTTTTGATACCGATTTCTATTATGGTACCGGCGGTAATAATATGGCAACAGCCCTGGTGACTGAAGCCTTGAAAATCCAACCTTGTAGTCCCGGTTTTGTTGATGGACGCGATGCTATTCTGGCAGCGGATGTTGCGCTGTATGGCGGTGCCAACCAATGCCTGATCTGGCAAGCTTTTGCTAAACGAGGGCTTGGTGTCAGCGCTCTACAGGGAAGCTCGGCAAGCCGCGCTGACGGAACCGAAGCCTTTGATGTACCTGGCGACTCTGAATTGAGTTGCCCTCCGGATATGGACCTGGCATGTGGTGCTACTATCCCTGCAGGTGCAACCACTCAGGATGAATTTATCAACCAGGGTGGCTCGATCGAAAGCAACTTCTGCGAAGCACCTCCGGCTGCTTTAATCACTTTTGTCGATGTACAAATCGGCGATGAGTGTTCAGGGTATATCATTGAAAGGACTTATACGATCGATCAGGGCGCTGAACCTGCTGAATGTGTACAGCGGTTTAATGTAGCGGCTCCAAATCCACCGGAAATCACATCCACCTGCCCGCTCGATCAAACATTGGCTTGTGTTGAAGATGCCAACATTGACCCGAACGCTGTTCAGGCAATTACCGACTGCGGTTTGGATTATGTCGTTTACGTCACCCAGCCTGATGTTACAGGCGCTGCAAATTGCCCAGGTACTACTTATAAATTTACTTATAAAGTTACTGATGATTGTGGACAAGTTTCTACTTGTGTTCAAACAATAACCATTGAAAATGATCCTCCGACAATTACCGTTGAGCCGGGTGAAACTGTCAGTTGTTATGATGAAATCGAAGCCAGTGAAGGCGCTGCAACCGTAACTACAAGCTGTGGTGAAGATTTTGATCTAAAAATCATGCCTCCTGAACTTGAAGGTGCGCACAATTGCCCGGGTACAACATACACTTTCCCTTATCGCGTCAGAGATAACTGTGGACGTGAAGTAATCGCAGATCGTGTATTCACCATCGGAAACAACCCTGCTCCGACTATCGTGGCTCCGCCGGATATGACCGTCGCCTGCGACTACTTCG
>CAZKDA010000264.1:0-5813 GCA_964551455.1 uncultured Saprospiraceae bacterium | reverse complement strand
ACATTGGGCGCCTGATAGACATAATTGTAAGAACGCCCTTTCAAAAAAATATCCAGTCCTTCAGCCATCACACCTTTGAAACCAAGTTTTTCGAGGCGCGCAGCCAGGTCATTGCTGTAGATCATACCCGTATTTCGGAACACCAGCGGCCGTTTTCCGAAGTGCTCTTTTACTTTGTCGATGTGTTTTTTCACCTGCCGTACGAATTCGCTGGGTGAATAAATGTAACTCAGCGAATGGTAATAGGTTTGTCCGATAAATTCCACCTGGCCTGTATTTGCCAATTCCTTAAAAGATTCCAATACATCGGAGCGATGGGCTTCCATTTGCTCGATCAGGGTTCCGGAAAGGGAAAGGCAAATCTTGAATTTTTTGCCCAGCTTTTTCATCGTTTCCAGCATGATGGCATTCATGGGGAGGTAACACTGCTCGGAAATCTTTTCGAGGAATTCTTTATTCAGTTTGTCATCTTCGTAAAAATGGTCGTTGCCAATATCAAAAAAAGTATAACGCTTGAGGCGATTGGGTTGGTGAAGATTGAAATACAGACATATATTTTTCATAACCGGGGGATAATTACAATTTTTTAGTTTTTGAGCTTTTGCTGAAGCTTTTCCAATTGTTCCCAATCACCTTTCAAAGCCAATTCTGCCTGTTGTTGCCAACTGGAAATATACTGTGGAATAATGCCGGCATTTTGGGCGATCTGTTCCAAAGCGCTTAGTTTAGTATTGGCGATATCGTCCCAGGTCAGGATGCCTGCCTTGTTGAGGATCGCTTCAAATCCTTCATCGATACCGGCGATTTTTTTGAGATCGTCCTTCGGTAACTGTGCAAGCTCATCGGCTATATGGCTCTTTTCGGCTACTGTGGCCATTACCTGGTTGACTTTTTCTTTGGTTTGTTGCGACAAGCCATTGCCGTTGGCCTGAACCTGCCTTCCCAACACGGTTTCGTAAGCTTTCAGTACTCCGGCAGCCGTTTGATCCCAGGTTACTTTTTCGATGTCTTTGTAAGTTCCTTCCACCACCCTTTTTCTGATCTCTTCATTTTTCAACAGATCGTTGATGTGTTTGGCCATGAGGTCAACGTCCCAGAAATCGGCTTTCAGCGCGTGTTCCATGACTTCGGCGGCTCCCGATTGTTTTGAAATGACCGCAGGGATCCCGAACTGTGCCGCTTCGACCGCAGAGAGGCCGAAGGGTTCTGAAACGGAAGGCATGCAATACACATCGGCCATGGCGAGGAGCTTGTTTACCTTTTCGCGATTGAGGAAGCCCGTGAAATGGAATTTGTTGCCTACCTGGCGATATGCCCCGGTTTCGATGATCCGCTTGAGGCGGTCGCCGTTTCCAGCCATGACAAATCGGACATTGTCGTTTTCGGCGATTACCTTTGAGGCAATGTCCAGGAAAAACTCCGGGCCTTTCTGTTCAGTGATGCGTCCTAAAAACAGCACGAGCTTTTCGGGAAACTGCTTTTCGACACGAAAAGGCTCCACGGGTTCGATGCCGTTGTGAACCGGGAATATTTTCGAAGGATCGATCCCGTAATGGCTTTCGATCACTTTTCCGGTGTAATAGCTCACCGGGATGATAGCATCAGCGTTTTCGAGGCCGTATTTTTCGAGGTCGTAGTTCCAGCCTCTGGCGTCAGGGCCGGCGCGGTCGTAGCTGAGGGCGTGGGCGTGGATCACCAGCGGTTTGCCGCTTTGGTATTTCACCATCAGTCCGGCGAGCATAGTCATCCAGTCGTGTACGTGGATCACATCGAATTCGAGATTGGAGGCCAGCGCGGCAACATATTCGGCGAATTCTGCGACTTTGTATTGTACGTCGGCACCGTAAATTTCATCGAGTTGGAATCGCCCCAGGTTTACTTCGCGGCTTCCCTGTGTGGGCGGGATTTTCAACCATGATTGACCTTCCCGGCTGTGTGCGCCATGCCGCAATACATCTTCTTTTTCCCCCGGATGGCCATAAGGATGAAGCGCTGCCCCTTCTTCCATTTCAATGGTATGGACTTTTGCAAAAGCCCTGTATCTTTTCATGGCTTCTTCGTATTCTTTTCTGTACGAAAGCCTTCCGCTCACTTCGAGGTTGTTCAGACCTAAAATTTCAATATTTTTTACAAAAGTGTCCGGGCTGATCTTTGGGAGAATAAGGGTCAGGTCTGTCCGTTTTGACAATGCTTTTGCAATTCCGTAACAGGCTATTCCCAAGCCTCCGTTGATCAAAGGCGGGAATTCCCATCCAACCATCAGGACTTTGAGTTTGTTCATTTCGTTTTCGTTTTAAAATATGTCGTGTAATTTCCTCTGAAGTACGCAATGCTGGCAGGTAAACAGGCCGGTATATTTGGCATTGTAAGAATTGGTGCACAAAATTAGATGTTTTTTGTAAAAATTAAGAATCTTCCGGTCTCGCATTTTTATTTTTTTTTCATACGCGGGTTTGAATTGAAATGATACCATTTTTTAAGGTTTTCGCGAATGAACTTTGGATTTGTGACCTGTTTTTAGTTTTTAACCACAAAAGGCACAAAGAAGACACGGATGTCGCAAAGTGAAAACTCCGTGGTTTTTATTTTTTGATATTGGAAAAAAAAATCAGACACAACATACAGAGCCATAACACCTTTGATTATTTATTGGAATTTCACACATGAAATAAAAACTTTATAGAAATTACAGTTAGTTTTATACTTTGGCGGGCTAATTGAAGGATTAATTTTATCATTGCAACCAATGATGATACAAAGACAAATATTACGATTACAAACATTTGGGGTACATGCAAGAGTCTATAAACGGAGAGAACGTAAAGACCAATGAAAAAGAGCGTTTTCCGGGAAGTATAATTTCTTCCATTCGCGAAGGCAACAGTTTCACCTTTCGATGCGACAATGACGTAACGCTTGTGATCCACGTCCTGACGGACAAAATACTCCGGCTTCGATACTCACCAAACGGAGTTTTTATGAAAGATTTTTCCTATGCCATCGATCCGGGTTTCAAAGCCGGTGAGCCGGAGATAGAATTTGCCGACAAGTACGATCATTACCGGATCACTACCAAACGGGTCATTTGCAGGGTCAGAAAGGAAAACCTCGTGGTGAAAATGCTCGACAAGTCGGGCACCATCATCGTGGAGGATGAAAAGGGTTTTCATTGGGAAGACGAAGAAGAATACGGCGGTAAGATCGTAAAAGCCAGCAAGGTGTTGAAAGCCAAAGAATTTTTCTATGGCCTGGGCGACAAATCCAACAAACTCAACCTCCGAAACAACCGCTACCAGATATGGGGGACCGATTCTTACGGTTTTGGAAGAAACACCGACCCGCTTTACAAAAATATCCCTTTTTATTACGGCGTCCACACCGGTATTGGTTATGGTATTTTTTTCGACAATTCATTCCGGAGCCATTTCGATTTTGGAAAAGAAAGGGCCAATGTTACCAGCTTTTGGGCTGATGGCGGCGAAATGAATTATTATTTTATCTACGGCCCTGAATTGCTCAGCGTCGCCGAACAATTTACCCAACTCACTGGCAAACCCGAACTCCCGCCGCTCTGGGCTTTGGGTTATCACCAATGTAAATGGAGCTATTACCCCGAATCCAAAGTTTATGAAATCGCAAAGGGGTTCAGAGAGCGCAACATACCCTGCGACGCTCTTTACCTAGACATCGACTACATGGATGGATTCCGCTGTTTTACCTGGGACCTCGAAAAGTTTCCCGACCCAAAGGGCATGGTGGAAAACCTGAGAAAAGATGGTTTCAAAACCGTCGTGATGATCGACCCCGGCATTAAAGTCGATCACAAATACTGGGTGTGTAAAGAGGGTTTGGAAAAAGAGATGTTTTGCCTGAGAGCCGACGGGCCCCTCCTTGTGGCGCCGGTGTGGCCGGGCGATTGTTATTTCCCGGATTTCACCAACCCGAAGGTACGCGAATGGTGGGCTGACCTTTACCACGGACTGATCGCCGAAACCGGCATCGACGGTGTGTGGAATGATATGAACGAACCCGCCGTTTTCAAAGAAGACAACTTCACACAATCTGAAAAAACTTTTGACAACGACGTCCGCCACGACTACGACGGCAACCCATGCAGCCACCGCAAAGCACACAACATCTATGGCATGCAGATGACCCGTGCGACCTTCGACGGCATCAAAAAATTTGCGCCGCACCGCCGTCCCTTTGTACTCACAAGGTCATCTTATGCAGGCGCTCAGCGCTTTACCGCAGGTTGGACTGGTGACAATATCGCAAGTTGGGAACACCTTTGGATCGCCAACATCCAGTGTCAGAGTGTCAATATCTCCGGCATGTCTTTCATTGGTTCGGATATCGGCGGTTTCATAGAAAGCCCTGATGGCGAGTTGTACCTCCGATGGTTGCAAATGGCTATTTTTCACCCTTTTTTCCGAACCCATTCCTCCGGCGACCACGGCGACCAGGAACCCTGGTCTTTCGGCGATCCTTTCACGGAGTTTTGCAAAAAGGCCATCGAATTCCGCTACCGGATACTGCCTTACATTTACACGGTTTTCCGGCAATATGTAGTCAAAGGTACGCCCATGATCCGCCCGCTGTCATTCATCGATCAATACGACCAGGACACGCTCCACCGCATGGAAGAATTCGGCTTTGGCGACCTCCTGCTGGTTTGCCCTATTTCTCAACCAAAAGTGGATGGACGCTGGATGTATCTCCCTTCCGGTGACTGGTACAACTTCTGGACAGACAGGCCGATGGCTTCGCACATGGAATTTTGGGCAGAAACCGACATCGACGAGATCCCGATATTTATCAGGGCAGGTGCGGTATTGCCGACCATTCCCGTGCAGCAGTATGTCAACGAGATCAAAAACCTGCCCGTCACGCTTGAGGTGTATTACATCAACGGAGAGCAGCACAGCCAGCTATATCTCGACGAAGGCGATGGCTACGGCTACCGCGACGGCGACTACCGGCTCAGCAATTTCAGGGTATGGGGAAATGAAAAGACGCTGGAGATCCACCAACAGATCGAAGGAAATTACAATGGTTTTGAAAGCCGGTTTGAAGTCGTGCTTCATGGCGTTCCCGACGAGGTGCTGCAAGTGATGTCAGGTGATCAGGAGCTTCAATTCGCACCCGCGCAACAAAAAAAGAAAACGGTAACCACCTTCTTTGCGGATCAGGGTTTTGAAAAAATAACCATCCGCTTCGCCAGCCGCGTTGATGAGGAGGAGTGAGTTGTGCAATTGCCAATTACAAAATTCCCGGGCATTTCAATTCTTTGTTTTTTTTCATTTGGTTTAAAAAAGTATTTGCTATATTAGCGACAAGTATCCGGCGGGCACAAGCCGCCAAAATGCGACGATCTTTGAGTTAAATAATTTATTATCAGCGAATTAAGTCAGGATTCGCCGCTTATGAAAATAACATTAATACATCGACCTCTAACAATTAAAAAACAAGCGTAAATGTTTCGTTATTTTTCGCGTACACAATGCCATGTTTTTGATTTGCAGCGGTTTATGAAAAATGCTCTCAGAAAAGAATATCCATTACAAGAAGGATTAAGACGATTCCCTTAACGAATTATGATCTCATGGATATAATGCTCTCAGAAAAGAATATCCATTACAAGAAGGATTAAGACAACTAAAATTGTGGTGGTAATTTACATTACCACCACGCTCAGAAAAGAATATCCATTACAAGAAGGATTAAGACAGAACCAACTTAATGATTCTCCTCTGCGATTACTTCCCGTCTCAGAAAAGAATATCCATTACAAGAAGGATTAAGACGACGCC
>CAZKDA010000263.1:0-5877 GCA_964551455.1 uncultured Saprospiraceae bacterium | reverse complement strand
AATTACGCATAAAATATTTCTTTATTTATTCTTGCATTTTACATAGAATTCGTGCCTCGGTAGGCAGGACGCAAGGCGTGATCAACACATCAACACAACTTGTGACCCGACATGAATGTCGGGGTTATCATCACATCACCACAACTTGTCCCGTACCGATAGGTCGGGATTACCACATTACCACATTACCACATTACCACATCAACACATCACCACATCACTGTTTATACCCGAAGTGTTTTAGCATCTGCTCGTTGTTCCGCCAGTTTTCTTTGACTTTCACGTGGAGTTCCAGGAATACTTTTGATTCGAGGAAGGTTTCGATATCTTTCCGGGCGTCGGTGCCGGTTTTTTTGATCGCCGCTCCGTTTTTGCCGATGAGGATGGCTTTTTGCGATTTCCGGGCTACAAAAATAGTTGCAGCGATCCGCACGAGGGGCTCGCCGGAATTGGTTGTTGCTTCCTTGAAAGATTCGACCACCACCTCACAGGAATACGGGATCTCCTGCTCGTAATGCAACAGTATTTTTTCGCGGATGATCTCGCTGACAAAAAAACGTTCCGGTTTATCCGTCAGTTGATCTTTGGGATAATAAGCCGGCCCTTCAGTCAGGTTTTCCAGGATCAGGCTGAGCAGTTTGTCGATGTTCGTTTTGTGAAGTGCCGATATGGGAATGGATTCGCGGAAGGGAATGCGGTCATTCCAGGCTTTGAGGAGTTCAGCGGTTTTTTCTGTGGAGACTGTATCAATTTTATTGATAATGAGGAACAATGGAACTTCGATCTTTTTTAGCAATGAAATGACAGGGTCATCATCGTCATAAACTTCGAATGGTTCCGTGACGAACAGCATGATATCCGCGTCGTCGATAGTGGTATGTACAAAACGGTTCATGGCCTCCTGCATTTTGTACGAGGGATTGCGGATGATGCCCGGAGTATCCGAGAAAACGACCTGGTAATCATCTTCATTCAGAATGCCAATGATCCGGTGGCGGGTGGTTTGCGGTTTGTTGGTAATAATAGACATGCGCTCGCCAACCAGGGCGTTCATTAGCGTTGATTTTCCGACATTTGGCCGGCCAATGATATTTACAAAACCGGATTTGTGCATATAATTTGTTTGTGGTTTAAAGTTCGTAGTTTCAACAATCTGTGAACTACAAACCTGCCTGACGGCAAAGGCAGGCTACTAACTATGAACCATAAGTTATTTTCAAACCAGCCGTTTTACATCTTTTTGCAATATAGCCTCTACTGCCATGAAAACATTTTTGGGCTTGAGAATCCGCCAGTTGAGATTGTTGTATTGTGCGCCGAAATTGATGAAATATTGCAGGCGGGAGTCTTTCATTTCCTGCTCCACGTGATCCAGGGTATTGATAAGGCAGATCCAGCCTCCGTTTTCGCAAATATCTTCATGCCATTCCTCGTAATAACAATCGTCGGAGCCATGGAAATTCAACACATTTTCACAGATGAGTATGAATTTGTTGATGTGGCTGGCGGTGAGTACATCGATGACCTCACGCTTTAGGAATTTGATATCATTGTGCAGGGTATCATTCCACTTGCCTATGAGTTCGATGATCGCAAAACTTTTCTCGTAATCCACGAAAAGGATCTTCAGGTACAGCGTAGCAGATCCGAATTCATCCCACTGCGGGTGGATGTAATAGTTGTAAATTTTGTTGGAAAACCCCAATTCGTTGTTGACGTAGCCGTAAAAGGGAGACTGCTCATCTTCCGATGCAATATACTCGTCCATCCATCTGTAGTGCGGCTCTATGTCGTGCATAAGTTCATGTTTTAATATCGCAATAATAAGGATAAATCCGAAGACTATCTACCGTCAAGTCAGGAGCAGAAGATTTCATTTTCGCACCTGACAGAATATTTGCAATTTTATCTTCCGGCTTAAAGATCATCGGGGATTTTGGCTTATCTTTGCAAATTGAATGATTTTCAACCTTCGAGGTTAAAAACGGACATATTATCAACAATTGCGGAACAAAATTAGTTACTCTTGATATGTTCTAAAGTCAGGATGTTATACCATTATTTTCAATCAAACCACGTGATGAACACATTTTATAAAATTATATTTTCAAGTTGTTTTTTATTTTTTACATATAGTTATTCTTTCGGTCAAAACACCGGAAGCTTTCCTTCCACACAACAAACCCCGCAACAAAATATCCAGGCTACTATCATTGGAAAAGTGGTCGATCAGAACACTAAAGCGCCGCTGGACTATGCCACCGTTAGCCTTTATTCTCAAAATGACAGCACCTTGGTCACTGGAGGCATAACCGATGACAACGGAGAATTTGAGATAAAAACCGGTACGGG
This sequence comes from uncultured Saprospiraceae bacterium, assembly GCA_964551455.1. GTDB lineage: Bacteria > Bacteroidota > Bacteroidia > Chitinophagales > Saprospiraceae > JAHDHW01. The sequence goes on along the minus strand of CAZKDA010000263.1, from coordinate 3,525 downwards.
TGTTTTTTATGCAAAAGTCGATTACATTGCTTACCAATCAAAATTCATTGCTGATATAGTGGTCGAAGATGAAAATACGGAACTTGATCTCGGCGTGATTGAACTGAGCGATGATGCCGCTTTGCTTGATGTCATCGAAGTGAGAGCTGAAAAAAGCCAGATGCAAATGACCCTCGACAAAAGGGTGTTCAATGTAGGAAAAGACCTGGCCAACAGAGGTGGTACTGCCGATGATCTGCTCAACAACATCCCGTCGGTATCCGTCGATGTGGAAGGCAATGTGAGCTTGCGCGGAAATGAGAACGTCAGAATTTTGATCGACGGGCGCCCATCCGGTCTTGTCGGTATCGGAGACAGCAACGGCCTCCGACAATTCCCTACCAGCATGATCGACAGGGTAGAGGTGGTTACCAATCCCTCTGCCCGTTATGAAGCCGAAGGTGTTGCCGGGATTATTAATATCATTCTCAAAAAAGATAACCGCCGGGGATTGAACGGCTCTTTTGACGTAAACGTCGGACACCCTGCAACCTATGGCGGCGCCGTCAACCTGAATTATCGAACTAAAAATATCAACCTCTTTGGCAGCTATGGCCTGAATTACAGGACAAGGGAAGGCGGCGGTAGTTATTTCCAGGAATTTTACAAAGCAGATACCACCTTTATTTTGGATCAAAACCGCTCCCACGAGCGCGGTGGTCTTTCCAATACCTTCCGCTTTGGTTCCGATTTTTTTATCAACCCCAAAAACACCCTTACCGCCGCACTGACTTACAGGCTCAGTGATGAAAACAATATCAGCGATGTAACTTACAATGATTATGTCAACAAATTCCCGGATAATTTTCTTGGCGTTACCTATCGTACCGACGATGAAAAAGAAGATGAATCCTCGCTGGAGTATTCGCTGAATTATAAAAAGACTTTTGACAAGGAAGATCACGTGCTCACGGCTTTGGTGCGCTACGAAGATGATATCGAAACGGAAAAGAACGCATACCTCGAAACGTTTTATGGCTCCGATTTTTTGCCTACCGGAGAACCCAATCTTCAACAACGTGCGATCAATCAGGAAAACAACAGAGAGTGGATGATCCAGGTGGATTATGTGCATCCTTTTTCAAAGGAAGGCAAGTTTGAAGCAGGCATCAGAAGTTCGATCCGAAACATCGACAACAATTACGTAGTGGAAGAACTGAACGACATTCAATGGGATACCATCTTTGGCCTGACTAACGATTTTGACTATGACGAATACATCCATGCCGCATACATGACCTTTGGGAACAAATATGGAAAATTCTCCTTTTTGGCAGGTTTGCGGGCGGAATTGTCAGATATTAATACCAGGCTGATACAAACCAACGAAGTCAATGACCGCAACTATTTCAACTTTTTTCCAACGCTTCACCTGACTTATGACCTGCCTCGTCAAAACGCTGTCCAGGTCAGCTATAGCCGCCGGATCAATCGCCCCAGGTACCGTTCGCTCAACCCGTTTTTGTCGTTCAGCGATTCGAGAAATCTATACCAGGGCAACCCTGACCTTGATCCCGAATTCACCAATTCGATGGAGATCGGTCATATCAAATATTGGGATAATGCTACATTAACATCCTCCTTGTATTATCGACAAACGGAAGGCGTCGTTCAACGCATCAGAACTATCAACGACCAGGGAAATACCATCACCCGGCCGGAAAACCTGGCTACCGAAGACGCTTTCGGCGTTGAAGCCACTTTTAGCTACAAACCTAAAAAATGGTTGAACCTCGACGGCGATTTCAACTTTTTCAGGTCTATCGTAGATGGCACTAACCTTGGCGAAACGTTCAAAAGTGATAATTATACCTGGCGAGGAAGACTGTCTTCCCGCCTTACCTTTCCCAATCTCATTGATTTTCAGGCCAGGTTCAATTACAGGGCGCCCAACATGACCACCCAGGGAACTACAAAAGCTATTTATTTCTTTGACCTGGCCATTAGCAAAGATGTTTTTAAAAGCAACGGAACGATCACCCTCAGCGTCAATGACCTGTTCAATACCCGCAAAAGAAGATATACCACTTTCGGACCTGACTTCTACGCCGAAGGTGAATTCCAATGGCGTGCCCGCCAAATAACGATGACCTTTAACTACCGCATCAACCAAATGAAAAGACAAAGACCGAACGGCGGCAGCAATTATGAAGGCGGCGGCGGTGACGAAGGCGGGTTTTGAAAATAAAATATGAACCATATTCAAAAAAGGCATTTACCAATCGTAATTGCCTTTTTTGTATTTTAACGCAAGTTACCCCGACCAGTCGGGGCACTCGATAACTCGCGTTATTTCAAACTGGACTAACATTTCAAAAGACCACAACCAAACGTTTCAACCATGCAGCACAAAACAATCAAAAGGATCGTCAGCGCACAGGAAGTAATGATGGGCAACACAAAACTACTGCAACCCTTGCCTGCTGCTGGCCTGGAACAGATCGATCCCTTTCTGCTCATCCACCATGCGGGGCCTTTCTTACAGGAAGCCGGAGGCAAAAACCTCATGGACGTTGGCCCGCATCCGCATCGTGGCTTCGAGCCGGTGACTTTCATATTTAAAGGCGCTATAGAACATAAAGATTCGAGGGGCAACCACAGCGTCATTGGCGCCGGCGGTGTGCAATGGATGACTGCCGGAATGGGCATTCTCCACAGCGAGGCTGTACCCAGAGATTTTGTGGAGCAAGGCGGCGAACTTGAACTGATCCAACTTTGGATCAACCTCCCTAAACATCTGAAAATGGTACAACCCAAATACCAGGGTTTTCAAAAAGAAGCTATCCCGCAGTTTGTAACACAAGACGGCAAAGCGCGGCTGAATGTAATCGCCGGTGAATACAATGCACTGACCGGCCCCGTGGAATCGCTGACCCAGATCACCGCCTACACGATTGAAATGGAAAACGGAGGAAAATTAGCTATCGAAATCCCGCAGGAAAGAAATGTCATAGTTTATCAACTTCATGGCAATTCCTTTGTTCAAAATACGGAAATCCGAAGCAAACAATTGATCCATTTTTCCAATGAGGGCCGTAATGTTGAAATCGTAGCTAAAGCGCCTGGTTCTCTTCTGTTCCTTGCTGGTAACCCGATCAATGAACCTGTCGTAAGCTGGGGGCCTTACGTGATGAATTCTCAAACGGAAATCCTCGAAGCCATGCGCGATTATCAAATGGGCAAGATGGGCGTATTGGTTCATGGTTCGTAGTTTGTGGTTTGTGGTTTTGGAAAACTGATTTTGAACTTGCAACTAGCAACTAAGTACACTAGTAACTAATAAAACATGACTTATAAAATTGCAATAGTATCCGGTTCGGCGAGAATAGGTCGCCGGACTCCGAAAGCAGTCGATTACCTCGCTAGGTTAATGGAACAAAACGAGCGGATTGAAGAAGTGAAAATCCTGGATGTGCTGGATTACAATTTTCCTATCATGGAAGAACGACGTGGAAGGAACCCTGATCCGCCGCCCCGTCTCGACGA
>CAZKDA010000262.1:0-6021 GCA_964551455.1 uncultured Saprospiraceae bacterium | reverse complement strand
CCAGAATATCTTTCAGAAAAGCGTTCCGGCTTTCTGGATCAAAGATACCACTATGGGCTGGCTGACCAGCGAAAACAGCCTGATCGTCAATTACGAAAAGGACGAGTTTTTTGATGATAAAAAATACCGTGGCAGCGAAGCGGAAAAGTCGGATGCTATGAAGTTTTACAGCCTGGTAGTAAACTATGTTTTAAAAAACAAACAACTTCAACCGCCCGAAAACTGACAATTCCTTAAAAAAAGGGAAGCCAAACTCAACGGGTTTGTTGTAAAATCCGTTTAAATTATATTTCACAGGAACCCGAATTTTTCCATTTTTTCCATCGTTAAGTTACTGTAATGAAAATGTTCCTGATTTTTTTTGAAACAGAGGGACGCAGATAATCACCGCGTGTGCGGTACGAGGTTTGGTTAATCGCTGTTTTTTAGTCTTTTTCTACAACCAAAATAATCATAAAAATTCATAAAAAATCTGTGTCTTTCTGCGTCAAAATTTGAATAAAATGTTCTAAGGTTAGATACCTCATGTTTCCAAACCAAAGAGAATAACCCGATATGCAAAAAATCTTTACCCTCCATTTTCCTGTTTTTACCCTGCGCCTTTTGTTACTGAAACTGTTCTTACTTCCGGTTGTCACACTATCTTCGCAGCCTGCCGCCGCCATTGAGTTCGATCATTTGTCTGTTGAACAAGGGCTTTCCAATGTGGTGACCAACTGCATTTTCCAGGATCGGCAGGGGTTTATCTGGATCGGCACAGGCGTGGGACTGAACAGGTACGACGGAAACAGTTTCAAGGTTTACAACCATGATCCCGACGACCCGGAAAGCCTTAGCCACGATTATGTTTTGTCAGTCCTGGAAGATAGCAGGGGAAGGCTTTGGGTTGGAACCAATGAAGGGCTGAACAGCTTTGATTTTCGCACTGAAAAATTCAAACACCATCATTTTCAAAACTCAAACGGGCAGCCGGTTGCCTTCGATTGGGTGCAACGCATTTTTGAAGATAGCAGGGGAACCTTGTATGTCGGTGCTGCTCAGGGCTTGTTTGTCTTCGACGAACCCTCAGCGACTTTTCATCAGATCAAATCCGGTGAAGTGTTTTCCATTTACGAAGATTCCCGTTCCATTTTATGGATTGGAACATACAGCGGCCTTGATACCTACAACCCCGAAACGCAACAGTTTTCACCTTTTATTATCGACAATGAGCTACAGGAAAGGCAGAAAAAAAGTGTCATTTATACTTTCCTCGAAGACAGCAAAGGAAACTACTGGGTCGGAACATCAAACGGTTTGTTGCGGCAGGATAAAAACACAGGACGTTTCCACAACTATCGACACGACCCGAATGACCCCGGAAGCCTGAGTGACAACCGCATCAGTTGCATCTTTGAAGATTCGAAAGGCAACCTCTGGGTCGGCACGGGCATGCAGGCCGAATTTGCCAAAAACGGCGGGCTGAACCGCTACGTTTTGCCCGAAAATGCTGATCCTTCCGAAGGTTATTTTGAAAAATTCTTCCACGATCCCGCCAACCCGAAAAGCCTGAACGATCACATCATCCGAAGCATTTTTGAAGACCGGCAGGGCATTCTTTGGATCGCAACTTATGGCAACGGCATCAACAGGATCGGGCAATTGTCGAAACAGTTCGCTCATTTTTTCAACGCAACAAACAAAGAAAACCACCTCAGCAACAACAATATCTGGTCGATCCTCGAAGACCGCCGGGGCATCCTTTGGATCGGAACCGCTGACGGCCTGAACCGCTTCGACCCCAAAACAAATGAATTCACCCGCTATCTCCATGATCCACTGCAGCCCCAGAGTATCCAGAGAGGAAATATTCTGGCAATTTTTGAAGACACCGACAGTGAATTGTGGCTCGGAGTTGGCGCCAGCCTGAGCAGGTTAGACCGCCAAACCGGGATTTTTCACCATTATCTCCACGACCCTTTAAATGCCAATAGCCTTTTGCCGGGAGGTATCAGATCAATTTGCCAGGACGAATCCGGCCTGTTATGGCTTGGTTCCGGCGGCGGCCTTAGTAGTTTTAATAAAAAGACAGGCAAATTCAAACATTTCAATCACGATCCGAATAATGAAAACAGCCTGAGTAATGACAAAATTTATTCTCTCGAAAATGGCGAAGACGGTACGCTATGGATCAGCACTCTAAACGGTCTCAACCACTTTGATCCGGGCGAAGATCGCTTTCAGCGTTTTTACAAAGATCCACAAACCCCAAACAGCCTGAGCTCCAACCGGGTTTCTATGGTCTTAAAGGATGAGGTGGGTACGATCTGGATCGGAACCTGGGGCGGCGGACTGAATAAATTCGATCCCGAAACCCAAACCTTTACTCACTACGGCGAAGAAGACGGACTGCCCAGCCATTGGGTCTGGGGCATTCTCGAAGATGGAAAAGGCAACCTCTGGATCAGCACCAGCCGGGGACTTTCAAAATTTTACCCGGAGGAGAAAAAGTTCAGGAATTATGACATCTATGATGGTTTGCAGAGCTTTGAATTCAACCAGGGTGCGTACCACAAAAGCGCGTTGAGTGGCAAAATGTATTTCGGGGGCGTCAAGGGTTTCAATGCTTTCCATCCCGACAGTTTGCAAAATAATCCCTACGTTCCGCCGATCGTTTTTTCATCTTTCAAATATTTCCACAAAGGCGATCCCGAAGGCAGGGCGATGGATGTAAAAGGTATCGACAAACTGGACAAACTGGTTTTGCAGCACAATGAAAACTCATTCAACTGCGCTTTTTCAGCGCTTAATTTCCACCATTCTTTTAAAAACCAATACGCTTATAAACTCGACGGCATCCACGACAACTGGATCAATCTGGGCACAAAAAACGAAGTGACCTTCGCCAATCTGTCGCCCGGAACCTACACGCTGCGAGTGATCGGTTCGAATAACAACAGCAACTGGAACACCGAAGGCGCAAGCCTTACCATTGTGATAAAACCGCCTTTCTGGCTGACTATCTGGGCAAAAATTTTGTACGGCCTTATCGCTCTGGGCATCATGTATTATTTCTGGCGAATGGAGGTGCAAAAGCAACAGCGAAAGCTCCAACTCGAACAGGAAAAACTGGAACAGCAAAAGCAGGTCAATGAGCAACTCCGAAAAGTCGATCAACTCAAAGACCAATTCCTTGCAAATACTTCCCATGAGTTGCGCTCACCGCTCAACGGCATCATCGGCCTCGCCACTTCGCTCCGCGACGGCATCGCCGGAAAACTGCCCCAAACGGCCATCAAAAATCTGAACCTCATCATTTTCAGCGGAAAGCGCCTGGCTCACCTTGTGAATGACATCCTGGATTTTTCAAAGCTCAGGAATGGCGAGCTGGTTTTGCAGAAAAAAAACGTCGATCTTCATACTATTGTAGAAACAGTTTTTGCACTTTCAAAACCGCTGATCAACGGAAAACCCATCCAACTTATCAATGAGGTCTCACCGGACGTACCTTTCATCCATGCCGATGAAAACCGCCTGCAACAGATCCTGCACAACCTCGTCGGCAATGGTATTAAATTTACAGACGAAGGCTTCGTAAAGGTCAACGCAAAGATCCAGGACGACAAGCTGGCTATCACTGTTTCCGATTCCGGCAAAGGGATCCCCAACGATCAGATGGAAACCATTTTCAAACCCTTCGAACAGGGAGATGGCTCCCTCGCCCGCGAATACGAAGGCACGGGGCTGGGGCTTTCAGTTACCAAACAAATCGTCGAACTGCACGGTGGCATAATCCAGGTACAATCCGGACATGGCATCGGCGCGCATTTCACTTTTACCATGCCGTTGAGCAAACCGAAAGATCATGTTTCGCGCTCGACGCCGGAACAGGAAGATGAGATCAATAACCTGGTTGCAGAACCGCTGCTGTTTCCCGAAAATTCCAACGGAGGCCAGAAATATCCGGTGCTGGGCGGCGCAGGCTATGAAGCCCAGAAAATACTCATCGTGGATGACGATCCCGTCAACCGGCAGGTTTTGGAAAATTACCTCTACATGGAAGGCTACCAAGTACAGCAGGCTACCTGTGGAAAGGAAGTGCTGGAACTGCTGGAAAACGGAATTAAGTTCGATCTGCTCATCCTCGACATTATGATGCCGGGCATGTCGGGATATACCACTTGCCAGAAGATCCGTCAGAAATTCTCGGCAGCGGAGCTTCCGGTTATTATGCTTACCGCAAAAAACAGGGTGTCGGATCTCGTTGAAGGTTTCAATGTAGGCGCCAATGATTTCCTCACCAAGCCGTTCTCAAAAGAGGAACTCAACTCCCGCCTCAAAACGCATCTCAACCTACAGCGTATCCAGAAAGCAACCAACCGGTTCGTGCCATACAAATTCCTGAATTCCATTGGCCGGGAAAGCATCACCGATGTCAGGCTGGGTGACCTGGCCAATTGCGATGTCACTGTTTTCTTTTCCGATATCCGGGATTACATGGATATGTCAGAACAGATGACACCGGAGGAAAACTTCAAATTTGTCAATGCTTTTGTAGGACGCCTCGGGCCGATCATTCAAAAACACAACGGCTTCGTCAATCAATATCTCGGCGATGCCATCATGGCCAATTTCCCGGCAGAAGCCGAGCATGCGCTGCGGGCTGCCATCGAAATGCAAAAAACCATCGGTATTTACAATGAAGAGCGAAAATTGAAAAACCGCAAGCCGATCCGCGTAGGCATGGGGCTACACACCGGCCCGCTCGTGATGGGCATCATCGGCGATGAAAAACGAACTGAACCGGCTACGATCTCCAGTACCGTCAACACGGCTTCGAGAATGGAAAACCTGACCAAATATTTTGGAGCCAATATTTTGATCAGCGAACACAGCAAGCGCAAGATCGCTCCGACTTCGGATCTCCATTTTCGCTACCTCGGTAAGGTACAACTCAAAGGCAAAAAAGAATTGGTGAGTGTTTACGAATGCTTCGACGGCGACAACCCGCGTTTGTTTGATTTTAAAAAAGAACAGCTATCCCGCTTCAATATGGGCCTGGATCAGTATTTCGCCAAAGATTTTGAAGATGCAGCCGCTGTTTTTAAAAAGATCATCGACACCAACCCCGATGATCTCGTTAGCCGATTCTTTTACGAAAGATCTGTAAAAAATGCAAAAAACGGCGTTCCCGAAACCTGGAATGGCATCGATATGATCTCGGTTTCGTGATCGTTTGAAATCTTCTTCACGAGTTCCATATCTCATTTGTATGAGGTGAAGGTTCCACTCTGAAAGGACACACGCATCATTCTAACAATATTGCGACCACGCTGTGGTTAAAAACTATCAGCATTTGACTAAGACACAAGGAAACCGTAACGGCGAATTTTATTCGCCGAAAAAAACCGGGAAAATAAATCAGCAATCTTGACCGCAGCCTGCCTGCCTTTAGCACCCGCCCGCCCGTGGCAGTCGGGCTGGTTCAGGCAGGCGCGGTCGAATTACGTTAGTTTATACAAATTAGAATCTTTCGACCACAGCCTGCCTGCCAAGAGCATGCAGGCAGGCGTGGTCGCACAAACTTATTGCCCTGAAAGGGCAAAAGCAAAAACAAAGGGCATCGCCCTTTGCCACGAAAAAAAGGAAAATCAGCCCTGAAAGGGCGCAAGAAAAATCCCCTACTTCACCAACGCCACATCCCCCTTGAAAACCCGCTTTTCCCCATCCACAAACTCAACCTCCGCGAAATAAACGAACACCGCAGGATTCAAAAACTTCCCATTGAGCGAACCATCCCAGCCGGAGGCGGGATCGTTGGGTTGGAAATTCTGAGCGAGGAAAACCTGCTCGCCCCAGCGATCGAAGATTTGGAAAGTGTTGACCTGACTGACTTTTTTGTTGTCAGCAAAGATCATGAACACATCGTTGGTGCCGTCGTGATTGGGCGAGAAGGCATTGGGAATGAAGATCTCGCGCGACTTATTGACCTTGAGCAGGATGCTCGCGCTGACGGCGCAGCCGTTGAGGTCAATGATCGTG
>CAZKDA010000261.1:0-6098 GCA_964551455.1 uncultured Saprospiraceae bacterium | reverse complement strand
TTTTTCAACAGGATGTACGAGCATTAAACCTACCCAATCTGCGGGAAATAAAAAAGGTGTCCCGCTGATCGCGCTGATCTACGCAGAATGGATTGTTTTTTCAACAGGGTGTTCGACCATTTAAGCTTCCCAATCTGCGGGAAATAAAAAAGGTGTCCCGCTGATCGCGCTGATCCACGCAGAATGGATTGTTTTTTCAACAGGATGTTCGTGCGTTTCACCTAACCTATTTCCACCAAAACACAACATTTCAAAATTATACAACACAGAAAAAAATCAATTGACTAAAATCAATGAATGTTAAAACTTTTGTCATCATTCCGTGATGCATATCCTGGTAACTTCCGTAAAAATTGCTTTTTATGGGATTAAAATATTTTAAAATTATGGACAAAAATGAATTGAATGCCCAATTTCACAAAGAACACCAGGAGTGGCAACATCAGCTCGATTTTTATTCCGATCAGATCAACATCTTCAAAAATGAGCTTTCGGTAATCATGGATCGCCACCCTGACCAGTTCTCCATCACCGAACACGCTGATGAATACACCGATATTTTTGACAAAAAGCTAAATGAAATTGCATATCTCAGGCAGCAGCTAAAACTTCACGAACACGAAATCGCTTCGGGAAGTGCACCGCAACAGGATAATATCTGGGATCACGAATCCGCCCGCATCAGGATCAAAGAATTCATCTCAGGTTTTGAACAACTAAAAAAGAACTTCCGCAGATTTGTCTCCCGACAAATCTAAATCTTGCGACATCGCTGATGACCGCTCAATTAAAAATGGTGATCCGGCGAGGTTGCAAAAAATAATCATATTACGATGAAAAGGTTGTATCCGCTTTGGACAATTCCGAGCGCAGGTACGCCGCAACGTCTTTAATAAAACGATGGACAGTAGCTTCAACGATCCGATGCCCGACAACGGAGTCCAACACTTCACCGACCTTTCCCAAGGGCACTTCATATTCCCCTGACAGGTCAAGCTGGGTTTCGGTAGCCGTAAGCGGGTAAATGGAAAGCACTGCTTTCATCACCGGAAACAAGCCCGGTCTTTTCGAGGCTTTCCACTCAAGATCAATGACGGTTTTCACAGTCGAATTGCTCGCTTTCGGGCGGCTTTCAAACTTGCTTACGGAAATATCAATGTCGGTACCAACTTCCACTCCGCCGATATTCAGGAACAACTCCGAAGTCACGTCCTGCGCCCTCTTGGCGGCGGTCTTCGTAGCGTTTTGAAAGACGGCGAGCGTATTGATCCTCAATGCATCATAAACTTTATCGTAAGGATGATTGACGTAATCGTAAAAATGAATGGACTTTGCTTTGCTCATCGTAACTGTATTTTTAAAGGTTTAAACCGATTTTTTCATCTCTTTAGGCGGCATGTTGACATTCATCGCATGCGCCTGAAAAGATAAGATCGGGGTCTTGCTGTGATAAGTCATTGTTTTGGCCAGGCTATACTTGAAAAGCTCCTGGAAGAAATTTCGTTTATGCACCATCATGCAGATGACATCCACCCTGTGTTCTTCGAGGTAATCGTTCAGGCCGGACAGGATATCGAGATCTTCGATGGTTTTGAAATGTAGGCGCGGCACGTCTTTGAATGATTCCATGAAAGCCTTCTTCTGATCGTCGTAAAACCCAACGCCGGCTACATCAACATTCAGCAAATAAATATGCGCGTCGAAATCTGCTGTCAATTCCAGAATTCTGTTCAGCATTTCCCTTTCTTCGTTTTTGTATTCGGTAGCCATGGCAATTTTGCTGAATTTCCCATCAAACTGGGCATCCTCGGGAACGGCGAATACCGGGCAGGTTGCGCGTTCCATCACTTCGGCAGTTACTGTTCCCAAAAACACTTCTCTTATCCAACCTGCTCCTTTCGTTCCCATCACGATCAAATCATAAACCCCTTCTTTGGCCACTTTAAGGATTTTTGGAATGACGGGGCCTTCTTCCATCACGTGGTGTATTTCAATATGCCCCATTTTGGCATTTTCGGCAATAGTTCGCAACGCAGGGATAGCGTCCCGATAATTTTCAAACTTATCCATGTCAATTGACTCGTAAATGCGTTCTAGGGTTTGCGGATTGATATTCCCGCGTTCGGTGATGTAAAAATCATTTTGATTGTAAACATGCAAGGTAGTGATAGAAGCGTCGATCTTATCCGCCAATTGCAACGCGTAGATAAATGCGTTGTTGGCTGTGGGTGAAAAATCGGTTGGAAACAGGATTTTTTTCATGATCGAAATCGTTTTATATGGTTTAATTACAATGGTTTTCGTGTCAAAAATATAGACAAAGCGCTATTTCAAAGTTGATGTAAATCATTTCTGAAAATGATGTTTATCAACAGTTAAAACTCAAATCACCTTTATTTTTGGACTGTGAAATATAATATAATTATCAGACATGAAAAAGACAGATATTGTTTTGGATACTAATGAACAACAAATTTTAACGCCGCTTGAGATCAACCAGGCTTTGGTGGCTCTGGAATTGGGTGAGACCGACGATTCGGTTTTGAAATACTTCAATTTCCTCTCCCGTGAGGTTCCCGTAAACGCTGCATATTTCATGCACGTTCTTCCGTTTTTTGAAGACCAGACGGCAGCTTTTGGCGACGATGAAAAGCCCTTCAGCGGCGATTTTAAGTTGAACGAACAGATCATCAACGACCTCGAAAAGAAGGTTAAAAGTTCGATTCAAAAAGAAAAAGAGATTTACGTGGAATATGAGTTGAAAGAGGGAAATCCGCTGGAGGAACTTTTGTCAACTGCCGAATCACTCAAAGCCGACCTGGTGGTGATCGGGCAAAGCCAAAAAGGAAAAGATCATGGCATCCTGGCCAAAAACCTGGCGCGAAGGACTGCCGGCAATGCGCTGATCGTACCTGAAAAGGCGAAAGCTTCTATCCGATCTATCCTGGTTCCCGTTGATTTTTCAAAAAACTCGATCCGGTCTTTACAGGCTGCCGTGCGCTTGAAAAAGCAACTGTCAAAACCGGCGAAGCTCGTTTGCCTGAATGTTTACAGCCTTCCAAACCTGAATTTCTATGCTACCGACCGCCCGTTCGACAAGTTTAAAAAGATGATCGAAGGGAATATCCGCGATGCTTTTGATGTGTTCCTGTCAACCTATATTCCCGATGATAAAAACGATGTAAGCATTGCGCTTTTTGAAAAGAATATGCCCGGAACCGCGCGGTTTATCATGGAATACGCCAAAGAAAATAAAAATGACTTCGTGGTTTTGGGAGCAAAAGGACACACAAAAATTGAACTGATGCTGATGGGCAGCGTCACAGAATCTTTTTTGCAACTGAATGATTCCATCCCTACCCTTGTGGTGAAATAAGTGAACATATTTTTTAAAAAATCAAACCGAACTGTTGTGGAAATTACAGATAAAAAGCAACTAAAAGATTTGCAGGAAGAGTTTAACCGGCAATTTCCTTACCTCCACCTGGAGTTTTACCGGAGCAGCCACAAACCCGGCGAGCCATCCGATGAAAAAGACACACTCGAGGGCGACCAACTGGTAGGCGACATCCGCGAGTTGCACAATAGTGGAAATTTCAAGGTCGATGGAAATATGAAAGTCGGCGATTTCGAGCAGTTGCTTCGAAAACTATTCGGCCTCAATGTCCAGGTAAAACGAAAATCCTACGGCAAGTGGCTCCAAACCTGGGCTACCGACGTATGGTCGCTCAACGAACAAAACCGGCGAGGACAAATCCTGGGAAATCGCTGATAATGGTTTGTGGTTTGTAGTTCGCAGTTTATAGTTTGAAAAGCAAAATACAACCACTAAAAAGCCTCAATTCGAAAAGTCAAACGACTCAATAATCCATATCCATAAATCGAAATCCCCATCAGGTTGGAAAGAATTTGCAGGATGGTGCAACTAAGGAATGGTGACTAAATAAATTTACATTTTTGGATTGATTTCAATATAATTCATATAATTGGTCATAACTCAAGTTTCTTATTGGTTACATACAAACTTAACGAAATTATAGGAAATTGAATTCTTCCACCATTATTTTATTGCCTACAACGGTTTGCGGCTACACGTAGTGAGGGACTTAGAAGCCCAAAACTTTCAGCCGTAGTCCAAAGATAGCAAAAAGGGACTAACCTGTCGTTCAGTACGCTAGCCCCCCATTGCGTGTGACCGATGTTGGAGACTACCCTTCTGTTTTTAGTGAGGGTTGTTGTTATTTTTCGATGATGTTGTCCACAGAATATTTTCCACTTCCGTTTATCAATGTCGCAACGGCGAGTCCAATCATCAGTAGATGAAATTCGTACCCTTCGCCTTGTTGATTGCCAAACCAATTCATAAAAAATCCGTGTTCCAAATGGGAGGTTAGAATAATTCCTATGAACAGGATAATCGTTAGTACAGACCACAAACGACTTGCTAATCCCGTAATCAAAGACAAGGCTCCAAAAAATTCTATCACGATGACCATAAATGCAAGAAGCCAAGGCAAGTTCATTGTGTCTGTAAAAAAGCCCATAGTTCCGCCAAATCCATATCCGCCCCACCATCCAAGTAGTTTTTGTGCTCCGTGGGGAAAGAGAACGATACCTATTGATAGACGAGTAACTAAGCCCGTCCAATCATTATTAGTTTTAAAGATTTTGTTTTTCATTTTACCCGTGTTTTAAATTATAGTGCAAAACTACGGGCGTGCTATGAGTTGAAAATTAAAGTAGTTTAAGAAATTACTTTTTGGCAATTTTTCTTCTCAACATACTCAAAAATACAGGTGTAATGCCAAGGTAAGCGGCTATTTGCTTTTGGGGTATTCGTTGTGCGAAGGTTGGATAGCGGTTAATGAAGTCCTTATAGCGTTGTTCAGCGGTGTAGGAAAGGTTCTGGTTGATACGGGTTTGTTGGGCAATGAAAGCATTTTGAATTATTATTCTAAAAAAGCGTTCAAATTTTGGAACACGCTGATAAAGTAATTCAAGGTTTGGCTGGGTAATTTGCAGTACTTCTGTGTCTTCCAAAGTGTCAATGAAATAGTTTGTCGAGGTTTTGGTAAGGAAGCTGGCAAGGTCGCCTACCCACCAATCTTCCACACCAAACATAACGATGTGTTCAAAACCATTTTCGTCTATTGTATAGGTTCGGGTGCAACCTTTTATGATGAAGTTCTCCGTTTTACAAACCTCACCTTGTCTAAGCAAAAATCCTTTTCTTTTGACTGTCTTATGTTCAAGTATTGAAGTAAAAAAGTCCGTTTCAGCACTGTCAAGTTGAATGTGCTTGGTAATATTCTGTAGTATCAGTTCGTAATTCATTTTCTCAATGTTGGAATGTTTGTCAGGGTTGCCACCAACGATTGGCTATGCTTGACGTGCCAGTGAACCTTCCCGTTCCGTTCAGGCGGGTTTGCCGTGGGCTGGGATCGCTGGCATGTGTGTACAGCCATTGTTATGCTGCGTTTTTATCCGCTTTAGGAATTTCATTTAATTCATCCAGTAATTTATTGTTGTATTCTTCAAGATCGTAATCGTCTTGTAAACCAAGCCAAAACTTAGCGGAAGTCCCAAAATACTTACTTAATCTTAAAGCCGTATCTGCCGTGATTCTTCTGTTTCCTTTAATAATTTGACTAATTCTGGTTTGCGGGATATTCAAATCTTTGGAAAGCCTGTATTGACTAATTTCCATAGGAATTAAAAATTCTTCCAACAAAATTTCGCCGGGATGTATATTTGGTAATTTTTCCATTTTTTAAAAATAATTTAGTTAGTGGTAATCAATTATTTGTACTTCATAAGCATCACTTCCAACCCATTTAAAAATTATTTTCCATTGGTTGTTAATTCTAATGCTGTAAAAATCACTCAAATCTCCTTTTAGTTTTTCTAATCTGTTTCCTGGAGGCACTCTTAAGTCATTGATGTCTTGTGCATTATTTATCATTCTCAATTTTCTGCGAGCAATTGGTTGAATTTCGGAAGGAAGTTTTTTCGAATATATTCCATTCCAAACCTTTTCTGTTTCGGCTCATGCCGGTTTTGGGTGAAAAATAGAATATTTACTAATTTTGGTGCAAAAG
>CAZKDA010000260.1:0-6106 GCA_964551455.1 uncultured Saprospiraceae bacterium | reverse complement strand
ACAGCCAAACGCTCTAAGCCAAACTGCTGGCACGTCAGGTGTAGCCAACCGTTGCTACGCAATCCTCGCTTCGCTCGGACTGCGTAGCAACGGTTCGGCTTGGCGCCGCGTTGTACTTGCCTCGCTCCGCTCGGACATCGTACAACACGAGCTGCGCCAAGCCGAACCGTTGTATGATAGCAAAATCCGAACTTCTACTCTCCTTAATTTGTTTTTTTACTAATCAAGAATTAATACTTAAATTTGGATAACCGTCCACCTTTTAACAAAATATAACAAGCTAATTATGAGTAATTTAGAAATAAAAGGAAGAATACTCGAACTCATTGCCTCAATCAATGATAGAGATTCACTTGAAGAATTGAAGAAATTAATCAGCGATTTCGTGGGGCACAGAATCAAAGATTCAGACTATTGGGATGAACTTAGTGAGAATGAGAAGAAGGAATTAGAAATTGCTATTCAAGAAAGTGAAGATGAATCTAACCACGTCGATCATGAAGATGTAATGAAAAAATACAGCAAATTGACGTTTTCGGCCAGACACTAAATAGAACACATTTTATTTGTACCAACGAAAAGAACCGCCATGTAACACCGAATATATGTTCATGCTGACGGCCCCAGCCCACGGCGAACCCGCCTGACGGAACGGGCAGGTTTGCTGGCACGTTGCATAGCCTATCGTTGAACTAAATCGCCGGTATCGGCGATTTAGTTCAACACTGCGGAGAACGACAATTCTCGCATCCACTCACAACTGCGTCTCTACTCCCGGATTTGTCGAAAGGAAAGTAATTTCAATACCTGCCTTCGGGACATTTTGCTTTCTTGTAATATTTTAATATTTTCTCAATTTCGGTAAAAGTTCAAAGTTCGTGATTGGTAGTTTCAATGTCATTTTCGCTGAGCGTAATCCTTGAACCGGAAACTAACAACTCCACTTTGAACAACCCTAATCGACGTAAGCAATAATGATATACTGGTATTCCAGGGTTTTGTCGTCGGAGTCGATCTTATGATACCCTGCATTGATGAGATCCTGTTCCACTTCACCCAGGGCGACCCGGTTGATGATGGGCGGCCCGACGGGGGTATGTTTCTTTTTGAAATCGATGATCACGATCTTTCCTCCCGGTGCAATGCCTTCCCGGAGATTTTTCATATAATTCACCTTGTCTTCAAAATACGTGTAGGTGTTGACGATCAGCACCACATCGGCTTCATCCGGTTCAAGTAAGGGGTCATGGGGTAAAACCAGCCTTGTTTCGATTCGGTTACGAATGTCTTCGGCGAGGAGTATCTTGGCGCTTTCAATAAATTTTATGGCGTTGCTGTCAATGTCCAGCGCCAGCACCTTTTTTGCGAGAGTCTGGTGTGCGATCCGCAGTGTAAAGTACCCGTAAGGACCTGCGCCAATATCCGCAACAACTTTGCCTTCCAGTTCGCCCAGTTTTTCGATGACGAGGTTGGGCTTTTGCCAGATACCCCTGATCTCGAGGTTGGCTTCGATATTTTCCTCGCTAATGTCTTTGGCTGATGAACCCGAGTCGGTTGCGGTTTGATTGCCCGGAAGGGTTTGTGGATCGGGATTGAGTCGGCGATTGAAATTCCCGTTGTTGTGATCGTTGTTTTCGCAACCGATGAACAAACTGAACAAAACAATAACCATCACCGGGAGCGAGCTGGGTATTTTCATAAAAAATCGTTTGGTCAAAATTAAGCTTTTCAAAATGTAAAATATCACGAGGGTTTCCAATTTTCAATGAACCCTAAACAAACGGAACAGGCAAAATGGTTCAATGACAAATCGCAGCCATTACTTTCTCCATTTTCCGGCGCATGACATCACCCGAACAGATGAAGTGGTTGGCAATGATGGAAAACGAAAGCAACTGCCCCGAACGGTTTCTGGCATATCCCGTGTAACTTCTCACCCGTTTCATTCCTCCGCTTTTGGCCATGAGATTATTTTCGGCAGGCGTTCCTTTGAGCATATATTTTAAAGTGCCGGTTCGTCCGGCAACGGGAAGCGACTGTTTTATGGTTTCAAACAATTTTTTATCTTTTCCGATCAGTTGCATGGCTTTAGCCAAATGAAATGCAGATACATTATTATAAGGTGACAAGCCGCTGCCATCTTCCATAAAAAAGCCTTCGGTTTCCAGTCCCTTTTTTTGCCAAAAATCCAAAATGACTTCGACTTCCGGCTTGCCATTGTTGCCATAACCATTTTTTGCAGCGAGGTAACGCATCATGCTTTCGCAATAGAGGTTTACACTTTCGAGGTTGGTTTCCACGACGATATCTTTCAACGAAGGCGAAAAATGTTCGAAAATCGTTTTCCGGTCAACGGAGCCAATGCCTTCGTGTTCCAGTTCCATTTGGCTGGTGGCCATTTTTGAGGTCGCAACCCCGTTGTTTTCCAAAACCAACAACAAGAGGTGAGCGGCAAAAAATGGCGGATCGGGAATAGCGCCTTTGATCGTAAAGGTTCCCTTGCCGGAGGGGATCGTGCCGCGCACAAAGCGGGTATAGGAATAAGGAGACCCGAAGATGTAAGCATTATCACCGGAATTGGCTTCGGCGCTTTGCACTTCGTTGATGAGCATCAAATTGGGGATCGCAGGGTCGATACGCTCGATAGAGGGTTGTTCGCCGGTTTTGGGGTTTTGTTTGAAATGCAAATAATATTTGTTTTCCAGGATGTTCAAGCCCCAGGCGCCTGCTGCGTAATAATTGCCGAGGTCTTCCCATAGCCATGTGCGACTGTTCACCTGGCTTGAAAAA
Organism: uncultured Saprospiraceae bacterium; assembly: GCA_964551455.1. Classification (GTDB taxonomy): domain Bacteria; phylum Bacteroidota; class Bacteroidia; order Chitinophagales; family Saprospiraceae; genus JAHDHW01. The sequence continues at coordinate 3,316 of CAZKDA010000260.1, read as the reverse complement.
AATGAAGCATCGCCGACCACCTTACCGTTTATCTTTTTGATCCCGGCTTTTTTTACAGCATTGACAAACCTGGCCATCAATTCCTCAAGCGGCACAGCTTTGTCGAACTTATCAGAGCCCAGCGTCGGGTCGCCAAAACCTTTGATGTAAAGATTGCCGTTGAGGGTTCCGTCATCATCGAGTTTCCCATCGTATTGCAATTCCGTTTTGAAACGAAAATCCTCGCCGAATTGGCCGAGGGCGGCAGCAGTGGTGATCACTTTCAGCGAAGAAGCGGGGATCAGGCTCCGGTCTTTTTCAAATTGCGCGATCACAGTTCCGGATTCCACATCCATCACACAAACTCCCAAGCTGCCATGTTTCATATCAGGGTCGGCTGCCAACAGATCGATCGCTTTTTGAAGGGGCGATTGGGCGGTTAAAACAAAGGGCAGCATATAAGTTGCCAGGTATAAAACAAAACACCTCATTTTATTGTCTTTTAGGAGTGGCTGTAAAGATAGGTTTTAAACGCAGAAAGCCGGTCGTTATGGTGAAGAAAGCGAGATCAAATTCCCGTAGAAATCGGTTTTAAAACTCTTTTTCAAAAAACAAAACAACGCGGATTGGCGAACATAGATTTTCAATGGCTTGTAAAAATGGCCTGGAGAGACAGCCGGCGCAACCGAAGCCGGCTTTTGTTATTTATATCTTCCATCATTTTGGGCATCGCTGCATTGGTGGCCATCAATTCATTCAGCGAAAACCTGCTCAAAGACATCGACAGGGAAGCCAAATCGTTGATCGGTGCCGATCTCGTATTTGAAAGCAATCAACCGCTGGATTCGATCATCGATCCGTATTTCGATACCATAGCGGTGGAAAGTTCGGGCTCCGTTGATTTCACCTCGATGGTCTTGTTCCCCGAAAGCGGCAATACCCGCCTGGCTTTTATCAAGGCAATGGAAGGCAATTTCCCGTATTACGGGACTTTCAATACTTCGCCCACAGAGGCTTACCGCAATTTTCAAAATGGCAAAAAAGCGCTGGTGGACAAAACCCTAATGCTCCAGTTTGACCTCGAAAAGGGCGATTCCGTGAAGATCGGCGAGGTGACTTTTGTGGTCGAAGGCACGCTCAATTCCATACCCGGCAGGGCGGGAGTAGCTTCATCCGTTGCTCCGCTTGTCATCATTCCAAAAACTTACCTCGAAGCTACAGGCCTGGTTCAAACCGGAAGCCGTATCGAATATCAATATTATTATAAACTTGCAGAAAACGCTCCGGCACAAGATATCGGAGATCAATTCAGGGAACTTTACAAAGAGGAAACCATCCGTTTTGATACCGTCGATGAACGAAAACAGGATATCGGGGAAGCTTTTATGAACATGAACAACTTCCTCAACCTCATCGGTTTTGTAGCATTGTTACTGGGCTGTATTGGCGTCGCCAGCGCGGTGCATATTTACATCAAAGACAAACTCCCGACGGTAGCGATTCTGCGTACTTTGGGTACCAGCGGCAAGCAGGCATTTTTTATTTACCTGTTGCAAATCGTCGCGATGGGCTTGGCGGGAAGTATGCTCGGCGCGGCGTTGGGGAGTTTGTTGCAAATGGCATTACCCGTCATATTCGGCGAGTTTTTGCCTATTGAAAATGTGAGTACGGATATATCCTGGCTGTCGATGGTCAAAGGCATTTTAACGGGCATGGGCATTGCGGTGCTGTTTGCCCTGCTTCCCTTGCTAAATATCCGAAGGGCCTCTCCTCTCCTGACTTTACGTGTATCTTTTGAAGAAAATGAACAAAGAGCCGATCCCTTGCGGTGGCTGGTTTACCTCTTGATCGCGGTGTTTATCGCGGGTTTCACCATGCTTCAAACGGGTGAACTGAAAATCGCGCTGGCATTTACGCTTGGCGTTGGGCTGTCTTTTTTGCTGCTGGCCGGTGTAGCCATTTTACTGATGTGGAGCGTCAAAAAATTCTTCCCGAAAAACTGGAACTACATCCTGCGGCAGAGCATTGCCAACCTGTATCGCCCCAACAATCAAACCCTGATCCTGATGGTTTCAATAGGCTTGGGAACGGCGCTGATCTCTATGCTTTTCTTTACGCAGGAGATGCTGCTCAAGCAGGTGCAAATGACTGGATCGGGCGACCAACCCAACATGATATTGTTTGACATCCAACCCGCACAAAAAGAAAAATTAGCCGTGATGGCAAAAGATTTCGGCCTTCCGGTCATCCAGCAGGTGCCTATCGTCACGATGCGACTGGAAGCCATCGATGGTATCGACAAGGCAAGCAATTTGGAAGATACGACTTCTAACGTCAGGCGCTGGGTATATAATCGCGAATACCGTGTGACCTACCGAGACACGCTCATCGACACCGAAACCATTGCAAAGGGTACCTGGCATGACGATTCGAAAAGCGACGAGGTCATTTATGTTTCATTGTCGGAAAGCATCGCCGAAGACATGAAAGCGGATATCGGCACAAGGCTGGTATTCAACGTTCAGGGAGTGCCGCTGGAAACAGTGGTGGGTAGTATCCGAAAGATCGAATGGAACAAACTTCAAACAAATTTCTTCATCGTTTTCCCCACAGGGATCCTGGAGAAAGCGCCGCAGTTCAATGTGCTGATCACGAGAGTACCCACAGCCAGCGAATCTGCACAATTTCAGCAATCGGTAGTGCGGGCATTTCCAAATGTTTCCATTATTGACCTGACGCTGATCCTCGAAGCAGTGGACGACCTCCTCAGCAAAGTATCTTTTGTAATCCGGTTTATGGCCTTGTTCAGCATCCTCACGGGTTTGCTGGTTTTGATCAGTTCGGTGGTCATCAGCAAATATCAGCGCATCCGGGAAAGCGTTTTGCTGAGAACCCTCGGCGCCAGTCGCCGACAGATCCTGCTGATAAATGCCGCTGAATATTTTCTGCTGGGCACCCTGGCTACCTTTACCGGGATCATTTTATCTTTTGCAGGTACCTTTTTGGTTGCAAAATTCAGTTTTAAAATTCCTTTTACCCCCGATCTTTTGCCGCCGTTTATCGTGTTTTTGTGCATCACCGCGCTCACGGTTTTCATCGGACTTTTCAACAGCCGCGATATTTTAAACAAACCTCCTCTTGAAGTTTTGAGAGCGGAAACGTAGGTAAGATGCCAGATTTCAGATCGAATCCCGCTGGTTTAGCGGGAGTAGATACCGACACAGTCGGGACATCAGATTTCAGATAATAGACTGTTGAGCATGGTAGGGGATAAATGAAAGGTGTTGAAACCGATTAAGTCATACTAATTGGAGTCCGAAAAAGTCGTATTAACTTT
>CAZKDA010000259.1:0-6116 GCA_964551455.1 uncultured Saprospiraceae bacterium | reverse complement strand
TCATTTAATATATTTTTATGTAAATTCAAAATTTTTGACCTGCGAAAGGTCAGTTTTTAATTAACAAAAAAAATCACAAACCCTTGATCGAAGTCAAAGTTTTTGTTGCTTTGAACAAAGAAGAAATTCCGCCGGACCAGTGGATTTTTTTGTTGGAAAAACTGCCACGAAATCTTCATCGGTCAGTCCTGCGCTTCAAGCGATGGCAGGATCGCCAGGCTTCTTTGCTAGGGAAACTGTTGCTGGCGCATGGCTTGAAAACATTGGGGTTTTCAGCCAGTTTACTGGAACAGATTTCAACCGATAAATACAATCGCCCTACCTTACCCCTTGATAAAGATTTCAATATTTCACATTCGGGAGAATACGTCGTTTGTGCCATTTCAAACCACAGGATCGGCATTGACATCGAGTTGATCCGACCTGTCAAACTGAAAAACTTTCATTCGGTTTTAACCCAAAAAGAGATTGGAATACTGAGCGAATTGGAAAACCCGGAAAACCTTTTTTTTGAAATATGGTCGAAAAAAGAAGCGGCCATAAAAGCAGATGGTAAGGGTTTTTCCAATGACCTGAAACAATGCGAAGCGCTGGGCGACAGGCTGTTTCTGGACAACCAATGGTGGCAACTGAAAGAAATTATTATCCATCCCGAATATAAATGTTTCCTGGCTGCAGCGGATGAATTTGGGGTGGTTAATTTGCACAACGTTGCATTTTGAACCATAAAAATTACCTTCTGAAAAGTTAGGATATGCTTTAGTTTTGCGAATATTGCAGCGGATATTTTTCAAGATTGTTGAAATTTCAAACTATGAGCGAACCATCATCCTGGTCACCGGAATATATTGCATCTCTGATTGCCATCGGCTGGCTGACCATCGGCTTTTTGATCTACCTGGGCGTTTATTTGTCTCCTAAGTTTTTCAATGGCCTCAAAGAAAAACACGGCGAAGAAAACGGCATCTACCGCTGGGTGGTCTCCGTGAAGCTGCTGGGATTCTTCCTCTTGGGAGTTGTTCCGGCGATTATCTTTTTCGTCATTTTACAAGATCCGCTTGAAAAATACGGAATGGGGCCTATCACCCAAAATACAAGCTACTGGTGGATGCTCATCGGCGGCGGGATCATTCTCGGCTTAAATATTCTGCAAGGCAGACGCCCGGCCAATTACAATTTTTATCCAATGATCCGCCACAAAACCTGGAATATGCGGATTTTGCTGGTGAGCCTGGTTACTTCTACCCTATTCATCGTGGGCTACGAGATGATGTTCAGAGGTTTTCTGCTCTACGCCTGCATCCCGGTGATGGGCACCTGGCTGGCAATTGCCGTGAACGTGATCATTTATACTTTCGCGCATATTCACAAGGGGATGACGGAAACCATCGGTTCGGTTCCATTCGGCATATTGCTTTGCTGGATCACCATCAGCACAGGGAATATCTGGGCGATCGTTGTGATGCATGTCATCCTATCTGTATCGGCGGATATGGTGGCGCTTTATTTTAACCCGGAAATGGAACTCCGGCTGGAGAGCGAAGGGGGTTGAGCGATGTAATCGAATTGGTTTTTTGCTTTTCCCTTTCCCTTTTGTTCTCTTTTCCCGACTGCATCGGGATCCAAGATGTTTCTATTGTGGTTTTTATTTTTTTGAACCACGCCGCGGGCGTGGCAGGCCACAAAAAACACAAAGAAGGCACAAATCACACAATGTGTTGATTTACCAAGCACTTTGTGTCCTTTGCGGGTACTTTGCGCACTTTGCGGTTTTTTTATTTTGAACCACGCCGCGGGCGTGGCAGGCCACAAAAGTAAATTATTTTTTAAAATGAAACTGGAAAACAAGCCGCCGGTATTCATCACCGGAGCGACGGGATTTATCGGAGAAAAACTGGCCGTTGAATTAGCCGGACGCGGAGAAAAAGTCAGGGCTTTGATCAGAAACAGGATAAAAGCCAAAGGTCTGACACATCCGAATATCGAACTGATCGAAGGGAACCTCGACGACCCGGATACCCTGAAAAAAGGGGTGGAAGGTTGCGATCGCGTGTTTCATCTTGCAGCTTATGCAAAAGCCTGGTCGAAAGACGCGACAATGTTCGAGCGGGTCAACTTTCATGGCTCCATCAGGCTGCTGGAAGTTGCCAAAGAGCAGGGCGTGAAAAAGATCGTGGTCACCTCAACCGCCGGCGTCTTGGGGCATAGCAAAAATGGCGAATCCATAGCTGAACATCATAGAGGCGAACACCGGCTTATGACCAACTATGAAAGATCGAAGGCAAAACTTGAGCAATCCATCGAACAGCTTGTAAAAGGCGGCTTTCCGGTCGTCACTGTTAATCCGGCCAGGGTGTATGGCCCCGGTCCGTTTTCCGACAGCAACGGCGAAGTGATGGTGATGCAGCGCTACATCAAAGGGCGCTTCCGGTTTGTGCCGGGTGACGGCTCTTCGAGCGGCAGCTATGGCTACATCGACGATGTGGTGGAAGGCCATATTCTAGCAATGGAAAAGGGCAGGATCGGCGAGCGGTATATCCTCGGCGGCGACAATGCCAGCTTCCGGGAGTTTTTCAACCACATTGCCATCGCCAGCAATAAAAAGTATAAAATGTACGGCGTCCCCCTACCCCTCCTGATGGGATTTGCAAGGCTACAGTTGTTCATGGCGAACAATTTCGGAACCCGCCCGATCATCACTCCGGAGCTAGTCAGGAAGTTTTCAAAACAATGGAATTTTTCCAGCGAAAAGGCTAAACGAGAATTGGGTTACTCGCCCCGAAGCCTTGAAGACGGCATAAAAGATACGTTGGAATGGATGAAAAAGGATGGGGTGGTGTAGCCCCGGTTTCAGATGATCCTGCATTTTTTTTAATTCGGGTGGATCATGCTGCAAGGGTTCTCGTATCAGTTCATTTTCTTTTGTTTGAAATGAAAATCCAATAACCAAGTCATTGCTCCAGGGGTTTCCAGCCAGAGATTTCCGGAGCCAAGCAAACATTCGACCGCTTCATTTTCATCGCCAAACCCGACGTATTCAGGTCGTGATTTTGGCAACTTTTTTTCATTTGCGAAAAATTGAGTTACGAAAGGATTGGCTTCGTGAGCTTTTTTCAGCGCATTCATAGCCTTCAGCGATGAGCCTTCAACGCGGAACAAATACAAGGCATAAGTAAATTTCCACATCGCATTGATGTCATCTTTGTAATTTTTGTATAATTTCAGATAATCCTCATACCGGCTTTGCTCAACGAGACAAACAGCAAGTTCGTACCGGACCCCCTGGTTATCATTTGGGTTCAATTCCAGCAGCTCTTGGTAGTGCTTGATACTTTCATCGTATTTTTTATTAAAATATAAACAACCTGCCAACCCGGCTTTTGCATTCATAAAGGGTCTGGTTTCGTGGATCAGCCAAAAATGACCTTTTTGTTCTTTAAAAAAAGCTTCCCCCAAGACCTTCCTTCCTACTTCAACACCTTTCTGGTAGGTGCTGATAGCCTGCTCTACATTTGGCGCCGTATCTGCCAGGTAAGTATATCCATCGACATTTTCGGGGTCAAGTTTCAGGGCTTCCTGTACCAATTTCCGGCCTTTTGCTATGGAAGGAGTTTCGTAGGCTTCAAATATTTTATCTCTGGCAATTTCTTCATTGCTCTGCTTTCCCTGCTTTTTTGGAATGATATCATCTACAGTTTTCCCGATAGTCTGATTGAGAAATGCCTGCAATTCCTCCATGGTTCCAAAATTCTGCTCCTGGATGTGTTTGAACAAATCGCCTATATCTTTTTGAGCTTGCATTTTGCTCACCGGTTTTTTTTTCTTTGCCATAATGTTTTTTTTAGTATATTTTTGAAAGGATTGAAATTAGCGTTTCCCGGATTCGTTTTGAATAGCCAAAATTAAGAATCCTCCGGAGAAAATATAAAGAAAAGAGCGCGAAATGACAGGATTATAATATTTTGGATTAAACCAAATTGCTGTCAGGAAATGATCGTAGTTAGTTTATTCCGGGTTCCCCAGACTATCAGTTTCCAAAACAAAAAAATCAAAAATTGCATCGGAAGTATTCCCTTCATTTGTATTTCCGAGAATCACAAGGTTTCCATTGCTCCTTTCAAGTAAGTTTGCGCCTTGATCCGAATTTGCTCCTCCAAACACTTTTTCCCAAATTATTTCACCATTGATATCTATTTTTGATAACATAACATCAAACCCGCCATTCCCGAAGCCTGAAGCACTTGAAACCATTGTATATTTCCCATCAGCCGTTTGGATCAATTTTTTCGAAATATCCGAGCCTTTCCAGTTGTATGTTTTTTTCCAAATTTCATTTCCGTGCTGATCCATTTTCACCAGGGTTATATCATGATCATTGTTATTGGAAGATGAAGTTGCCGCAGAGAATAAGATCATGAAGTTTTCATTTTCTATGCGGGAGATCTGACACGATAAAGGCCAAACCGGTCCGGGTGCAAAAATTGAGTGTTGCCAAATAGTATTTCCATCAAAATCGAATTTTCGGATTTTGATCTCTCCCGGCCGAAAACCATCTATCTGGTGTTCGCTCAAAGCAATAAAAGAACTACTCTCTGGAAAAAGGATCATTTCTTTCGCATAATAGACCTCATTATCATCGAAAATCTTTGCCCAAATAGTATCACCTTCCATGGATACACGGTTCAGCATCAATTGTGGTTTTCCGGAATCCAAATCTTCCACCCTGCTGAAAATGATAAAATCTTCACCGGGAAGCTGGATAATTGATGCACTATGCCGAACATTTTTTCCAACTTGACCAATCCTTTTATTCCAATCCACCTGCCCTCCTTGTTTCACTTTTGTTAGATCGATATTGAAATTGTCAAAATTGTCAGGTGCAGCGTTACAAAGTACCATATATTTTTCATCCAAAGTTTGAATTACATTGACTTTTCTATGAATGGAATGCTGATCGACGTTTAAAAATTTCAGCCAGGACACTTCTTTTTGTAAATCGAGTTTTAAAATAAATGGCTGCCTGTTAAATAGTTGCTGAAATATGCCATTGCCAGCAATAACAAGTGAACCGCCTTCATCCATGAAAAAACTTTCAGCAGTGTAGTTGTCGTAATACCTCTTAAAGTGCGTACTTGAAAAGGTTTCAACGATTCGGTTTTCAGCTTCGGGTTTGTCCTTTTTGCAGGAAAAGAAAAGAAAGATCATCAGGATTAATAAAAGTGTATATTTCATTAATTGTGAATTTTGAGAAGATATACTTGCTTTAATTTATAAAAATCGGATCGCCAGACAGGATCAATTTGATCCCCCTAAGTCTTATCCCAATTCTCCAATCCCGTCGCATTGCGGATTTTCCTGGAAGAAGTTTTAATCACCACCTCCACATCCTTTGACTGGAAGAAAGTCAGCAGTTTTAAAACTCTGGTTTTTTGGTTAAAGCCCGTCAGCGCCAAAGACAAGCGACCTTTTTTGAGATTTTTTATGCCCGCTCCTTTTTGGGGATAGATCAGGATGTAATCCGACATAAACAAAAAGTAAGATTCGGAAAATTCATCCTCATACCGCACCTGGTCGATTTGATTGAGTGGGATCGTCTCGATCAATCTTCCTGAAAGTGGTTTTCTCAGTTCGATCCTGTCATCATAAACCAAGAAGGTATGGTTCCGGCGGGTTGTGCTTACAATAGATGCGATCAAAAAAATGGTTGCGACAATGAGCCAGGTATTTTCATTGAAAGATTCATAAAAACCCCAAAACAGCCATAGTGCAACCATAAGTACTATGGAAATTACATTGACCATTTTCAGTGCGGTTTCGCGGTGGATGAGTTTTTTCGAAGCGTTCATGTTTTATATTTTAAAATGAGATGTCGGAAAAAAGATATCTGGCAATAGACTGTAAATTTTTAACCAATTACGGAGGTGAATTATTTACAAATATAGCATAGAAAAGTGTTGTTGGGAAATGTTTTTTTTGTGTGGGTTGATCGAGGAAGCGGAAAGTATTTTTTGTTTTGGTTCTTGGCCTGTCTTGCTACCATGATATCTTTGTTACTCAATAAGTTCCCAATTTGTAAGTTTTCTTAATCTTCTGTATCGCCATATAAATTGTATTCA
>CAZKDA010000258.1:0-6141 GCA_964551455.1 uncultured Saprospiraceae bacterium | reverse complement strand
GTGTTTCGAAAGATTCCGACTTTAATATTTTATTAATGGAACAGACAATAGACAATAGACAATAGACAATAGACATCAGACTATAGACATGAGACAATAGACATCAGATCGCAGCGAAGCGAATCCCGCTTTTTCGAGAAAAAGCGGGACGACACAGTCGGGACATCAGGCAATAGACAATAGATTTTAGACATGGTGGCAGGTTACTGACTGGAACTTCAGCCCGACATTTAAAACATCAGCTTTGCCTGGAACTTGATCTCCGTGCGGGTATTCCCGGAGATTTCTTCCAGGCCGCTGCCGATGACGTCGCGGTCAGAGAAATAAGTTTGAGCAAAACGGCCTTCCAGCACAATGTTCCGAATGCCGCGATACCTTAAGTTTATGTAAAACCTCGTCCCTTTTCCATAAAACGAAGGAATGGAATAATTGTACAACACATCGTTTTCAAAAGTATAAAAACGAATGCCGTAAGCCTCCGTATCGAAAATGGCATAGCGGGCTGTGAACGAAAGCGGGAAGTTGACGGGCTGGAATATCACATCCTGGAAAACCATGAAACCATAAAGTGATTCATTCACGCCGTCATTGTAAAATCCGTGCTGAACCCGGTTTCTCAATTCCAGCGATTTTGACAGGATGTAGCTGAAATTCAGTTTGGTTTGGAACAACTGCGAACTGACCAGCGATCTGATCTTATCCGAATTTGATGGCGGGTTGATCTCTTTGATCTCGTTGCGCACTTCAAAATAAACATTCAATTTGCGCTTGATCGTGTAAGATGCCCTGACGCGATACTCATAACCGCTTGAAGGTGCATCGGCGTTGAACCTCAGCCAGGGATGGTTGTAAATGTCAAAAAAACCGCCGAACTGCCAGCGGTGACCCGGATTGAAAACGATGCCCGTGTAAAGCCCGTTTTCGTTTCTGGCTCCGGTTGATTCGGCGAAGGGATTGGGATTCAATGCCTGGTAATCCTTCGGGAAAGCGCGATACAAAACAGAGAGATCGATCTTTTTATCCAAACCGGCCAGCAGCCCGTTGAGGGTTGCAATGCTCCCGTTGTCGCTCATGGCCGTTTCACCGAAAAAGTTGATATTCCGGTGAATCCAGGAATAATCGAGGCTGAGGTTGGTGAGTTGGTTACCACTGAAGTAAAACTGGTTATAGGGTCGAACACTGGGTTGGAGGGTTTTGTCGAGCCGGGTATGCAGCGCGTTGAATGCAAGGTGCCCCTGCCGGTTATAAAACCTCAGGCTGCCACCGGAGGAAAAATCCCGGAGCGCGTTTTTATCTGCGATCTCGGCAGGTGTGCGATGTAAGCCTGAAAGCTGGAAGGAGGTAAACGAAAGGAATGCCACGTCTTCTTCGACATCTTCCTGTTCGATCAGATTGCCGTCGCGACCTCGCCAGGAAGCCAGGGCGGTCAGTTCCCAGCGTTTTCCCAATCGCAAAGTAGTAGCGGCGCCCCGCAGAAAATTGGTTTCACTCACCGAAGTGAAAGGGCGGATCGTGCGCTGGTTTCTTTTGATATTGGTGATTATCGCGCTTTTGCCGCTCCCAAATCCCGAAAACAGGATCAGCCCCTGTCCAAAGCTGGCCGAAAAATCACCAAGCGCGATGGCTTTTATAGTTTTATTGTAATCTTTCAAAAAGAAATGTGCGGAGTAAAAATCAAACCCATGCGGATTGCTTCCTTTGAATAATTCCTCACCCGGATCTTTTTCGGCAGTAAAGCCATAGCTCAGTTTATTTTCATAAAAATGGCGAAACCGGATGTACAGCCGGTTGGGATCACCGAGATAGCGGGAGGCAGTTTCTCCTTCCTTCAATTTGGAATAGCCGCGTTGTTCTTCGAGTACCCGGCTCCAGCGGAGGTACATTTCATTGTTGCCTTTCAGCAGTAGATCGCGGAAGCCAATGTGGAGGTCGTCGATGCTGCTTTTCACCGTTACAAAAGGCAATATCCTGTAAATGGTGTTCAGGTCGAAACCAGGTACGGCCTGCAATTCATGAATGGAGATCAGATCGCCCAGTTGTTGCCGGTAGTTTAAAAATTGCTGGATTTGTATATCGGAAAGGAGCAACAAAGCTTCGAGGTCGTCTTTGGTTGCGGTGTTCAGGTTCATGGGTTTTTTGAGGAAAACGTGTAACTCCTCGAAAACGGTGTTGAAGTCAAATTCAATATCTTCGTTGGTATTTTCGAAAAAATTTTCGATCAGTTCGATATTTTCTGCCGCGTCGTTTTTATAGATCGAATCCACCTGCGCGTAAATGCAAAGCGGCAAAGCCAGGAGCAAAAGCATGATTCGAATTGTAAAAAAGTTGGTCATCGGGCAGACAGGGGGTTTTTCCACAAAAATTTATCAAATATGTTGAAAAATTCCGTTCCCGCAAAATATGGAATATTGTTGCAGTTATTTCAATGCCGGCCATTTCAAATTTTCCAATCAAACACATTGTAAAATATAATTTTGTGAAAACGAAAATGATTTTTTTACAGAAAACCTGCCTGCCCGTAAAACTTTGTAAAGTTTGTTCTCGTATATTACCTTTGCGGTGTTTTTCCAAAATAACCCACACTTTATTGCAACCAACGGACAAGGAGCGACACACTGAATTTTCAGAAAAAAAAGTAATTCAATTACGCTTACACTTATAACCCAAATCGCTTAAAATTCAATAAATTAACAATGGCAAAATCTAAATTAGAGTACATCTGGCTCGACGGCTCTCAGCCAACTCAATGTTTACGAAGTAAAACAAAAATCGTCGATGATTTTTCCGGAAAACTCGAAGACCTGGAACTTTGGTCTTTCGATGGCTCCTCGACCAACCAGGCCAAGGGTAGCTCCTCCGATTGCCTGCTCAAGCCTGTTGCAGTTTACAGAGACCCTGCCAGGATTGAAGGCTGGCTGGTGATGAACGAGGTGCTCAACGCTGACGGTACACCTCACGCCTCCAACGGCAGAGCCAAAATTCACGATGACGACAACGATTTCTGGTTTGGTTTTGAACAGGAGTATTTCATCTGGGACTCCGAAACAAATTTACCTGTCGGGTTTCCGGCAAGAGGTTATCCGGCGCCGCAAGGACCTTATTACTGTGGTGTTGGCAGCCGTAGCGCTTTCGGAAGGGAGATCGTGGAAGAACATCTGGATCTTTGCATCGAAGCAGGTTTGAACGTCGAAGGCATCAACGCTGAAGTAGCTGCCGGACAATGGGAATTCCAGATTTTTGCCAAAGGCGCCAGACAAGCCGGCGACCAGATCTGGGTAGCCCGTTATTTGCTCGAAAGAACTGCCGAACAATACGGCCTGACCATCAACTGGCATCCCAAACCGCTCGGCCCTACCGACTGGAACGGCTCAGGGATGCACGCCAATTTCTCCGATTCTACACTGAGAAATGCCGGATCGAAAGAAGTTTTCAACACGATATGTGAAGCATTTGGCACTCGCGATGCGATAAAAAGACACATCGAAGTTTATGGCGCGTATAATGAGCAGCGGCTCACCGGAAAGCACGAAACGCAATCCATCCACCAGTTTAGCTATGGTGTTTCTGACAGAGGGGCATCCATCAGGATCCCGATCGCTGTGGTAGAGAGAGGCTACAAAGGCTGGCTCGAAGATCGCCGTCCGGCCTCAAATGCCGATCCGTACAAAGTAGCGGCAGCCATCATCGTCACGGTAAAATCTGCGGTGAGTGTTGCGGTAGCGCACAAGTAATCAACTGCGGAAATATATTTAAAAAACCTCCGGGGTGGTAACCTCGGAGGTTTTTTTGTGTGCGTGAAATCGGGAAAGTTTAGTCGGAAAATCTTTTACTCAGTTAATGTTTTCTCGCCCAGGCTTCAAAGTATATTGTGCAGATTACGTTTGCGAAAAATAGTTGAATACTTTACGTCAATAATTTACTGAATAAGCTGATCAAGTTGATGTAATCCTACTGTTTGATATATGAAATATTTTTCCCCTAACGCATAAATAATTTTCATCATTTCTTTTGCGTTTTCTACCGTTTCATGCACTCAGCCGTTGTATAATTCAGGTCCGAAATTTAATTTTGAGCATATAAAAATTATCACCCAAAAAATTAATTATCATGCAAAACAGATCATTCAAATTACCGAAATCTTTTCGTATCAGCTTGCTGGTTTTTTGTGCAATCGCAGCCAGTCTGATTTTCTTTTCTTTTACAATGAAAAGCTTCAACGATGATTTTTTAGCACAATTGGGAATCACAAAATCGGAGGCAGATAAAAAGATCACAAACAGTATCCTTGGCGGTTTTCTGGATCAGCAAGGTGTAAAAAACGCAAAAAATATTGCGACTGGAAACAGAAGAGTAATAACCAACGATTTGCTCGTTTATACCAAAAAACACGTTACAAGCACTGCTTTTATCGAAGAATATGTGGCGTATCGGGAGAGCTTTAAACCCAAAATGCAAAGCATCCAAACGCCTGATGAAATGCAGCAGGACATGATTTCCCAATTCAAAAAAAGCGTTGAAGAAACTGAAGCCAGTTTAAAAAATGCTGACGAATCATTGAAGCCTGTGTTCGAAGAAGTGCTAAAAACATCAAAGCAAATGCTGAAAGAAGCGGAAGATCCCAATAATCCGCAAATCGCAGCTTACAGGCAAAACTATGAAATGATGTTAAGTATGAATCAGCAGACTTACGAAAGTCAATTGAAAGATTGGGAAATTAAATATCCCCCAAATCATCTTCTATTTGTTAAACAACGGTTGCAACAGTTTCTTGATGAAACAAATGACATTGATTTCACCGCTGAACTCAAAGAACATAAGAATAAAAAAGTCTTTGTTAATCCGGTATATGAAGCCAAAAGTAAGCGATGGAAAATGGCTTACCGCGCCGGAAAGGAAGTCATTGAACCTGCAAGGGATTTTGTAAAGAAATGGATGGAGGAAATAAAACAACTTTGATAAAAATCGGGGACTTCGTTGCCCTTAAATTCTATTTTTATATTGAAAGCGATCGCAGGAATATTCCTGCGATCGCTTTTTGTTGGGTATTTGGCAAATGCAATTAAAAAATAAACGGTTAATTCTTCCATAAATCCTAATTTTAGAGTTTTGTTCTGATTATTTTGCAGACCGATCTTTAAGCCCAATCCATGAAAATTATTGCTACCGCATTTTTAATCTTATTATCATTTTCCCTGAACGCCCAACTCACCGGCAGGGTCACAAATAAAAGTGGCGAACCACTTCCTTTTGCCAATATCTACGTGCAGGGCACAACTCACGGCACCACTTCCAACCTCGACGGAATTTATCAATTTGAATTAGCCCCCGGCACTTACAAGATTGTTTATCAATATGTTGGGTATAAATCGGAAGTCGTCGAATTGACCCTGAGCGGAAAATCCCTGAAGCACGATGTAGCGCTCGAAGTAGAATCGGTTGCTTTGGATGCCGTAGTGATCAGCGCCGGCGGCGAAGACCCCGCATACCCGATCATCCGCAAGGCTATCCAAAAGCGATCGTATTACAAAAACCTAGTTGAATCTTACAGTTGCGATGTTTACATCAAAGGCAATCAGAAATTGCTGGACGCCCCGGAAAAGATATTCGGACAGGAGATTGGCAACCTCGGCGGAACGCTGGATTCCAATCGCCAGGGTATCATCTATTTGTCGGAATCGGAAGCCAAATTTTATTTCAAAAAACCCGATCAGAAAAAGGAGGTGATGATCTCCTCAAAAGTAAGCGGCAACGACAATGGTTTCAGTTTCAACCGGGCCAGTTTGATGGATTTTAATTTTTATGAAAACTTCATCGAAATCTCACGGAACATCATGTCGCCCATCGCCGAAAATGCGCTGAGTTATTATCGTTACAAACTGGTCGGCACAGTCATCGACGAATATGGTAACTTGATCAACAAGATCGAAGTCATTCCCAAAAGAACAGAAGATCCGGTTTACCGGGGCATCATTTATATCACGGAAGATTTGTGGAATATCCATTCCACCGAGCTGATGATCACGGGGGCTACTATCAAACAACCTATTCTGGATACGCTGGTGATCAAACAGGTACACGTGCCGGTTCGCGATCCGGATGTGTGGATGCTGTTTTCGCAATCTCTTCATTTCAGCCTCAAGG
>CAZKDA010000257.1:0-6147 GCA_964551455.1 uncultured Saprospiraceae bacterium | reverse complement strand
TACTTTTCTTTTTCAAGTGGTTAAACAATATTTTCAAATCTTTCACCGGAACGTCATTTGCATTTTATTTTCCAAAATTAATCACAAAAAATGTGACGGGCAAAACATCAACTTGTAACATATAAATCACATGGGGGGGGGGGAGCGGCTTAATGTTGTGACATTTCTATATGTTAAGGTTTTTGTTGAAGGGTTGACAAACATGATGTTTTAATGTAATTTCAGGCATTGTAAGCAATCTGACTGCTATTAATATTTCCACGAGCATATCTTCTGTTTTTTATGCTTTTTTTCCGGAGAAAAGTATAAATGGGTTTCGGGAAACCGAAATTAATTATTGGCTTTTGCGTGACAAAGACCAAATCGTAATTTTATTTTATCAACCGAAAAAAGCATTTTTGTTATGAAAAACATTCCACAACTTTCAAATTCAATTTTTTTGCTCAATCAATTTAATTTACATTTTAGGCACAAGTACAAATTGTTAAATTGTATTCTGCTTTTACCTCTGTTTCTTTCAGTTGTGAACCTGAAGGCCCAAGTTTCGACTCCTGGCGAGTTTATTTACACCATGTATGAACCGGGTATCGGTTCATACTCAATTCCAGCCCAACCGTTTACCAATTACAGGGACGTTGACATTATTGTTGATTTTATTGGTGACTGGCCACCGGATGCCATGGCTGCTTTTGATTTTGCGGCAAGTATTTGGGAACACCATTTGACTTCTACGGTTCCCATAAGGATAGAAGCTGAATTTGTAGCACTCTCAATCGGAATACTAGGGGGGGCAAGGCCTGAAGAATATTGGAGAAATTTCAATGCCGATCCACCACCTTTAGCTAATACTTGGTACCCTGTGGCGTTGGCTAATAAATTAAGCGAAGTAGATATGAACCCAACTGATGTAGATATTGTTTGCCAGTTCACAACCAATGCACAATTAGGTGCTTTGGGACTGGGTTGGAATTTCGATCCGAATACTGCACCAACTGCAACCCAGATTGATTTTGCAACTGTGGTTTTACATGAGCTTGGACATGGAGTAATGGGAGGGACTTCTACGGCTGTCAGTCAATTTGGCGTAGGTGTTATCGGGAATGGCAGTTTTGCAGGATTCCCTACAATATATGATTCGTTTGTGATAGATTGCACGAACAATGACCAGTTGATTGACCAACCAAATAATTCTATTCAATTAGGTAATTTTTTGACCAGTGGCAATTTGTGCTGGGGGGACGAAAACGGAAACACAAATTGCATTGTTAATGGCAACCCTCCTCAGCTTTTTGCGCCTAATCAATTTCAGCCAGGAAGCAGCATTTCCCACCTGGATGAAAACACCTATCCATTGGGCGATCCTAATTCTATGATGACACCAAGTGTTGGAGCCGGTGAGCAAATACTTCAAGTTGGAGACTTGTTCCTTTGTATGATGGAGGAAACGGGTTGGATGATTGACTTTACGACCGGAATTGAAGACAAACTTGTTATTTATGAGTGGCCAAGTTTCATAAGTGAGGGGCAAAATTTTGAGTTCAAGGCATACTTTTATGATGAGTTCCCTTATGGAGACTATATTATCGACAATTCACACGAGTGGAAAATCGAACCATTGAACAATAATGGCTTCTATCCTTTGCTTGTAACCCAATCGTTATTTTCATGGGATCATTGGCCTGACCAATTACCGTTCCTGCCTACCACCAACTACACTTGGCGAAGAAATATGGATGGAACTATTAGGACGAAAGCAACACTCTCCGCAGAAGACAACATCAACGTTCCTCATTCGGACAATGTGGCTATCGGGATACCCTTTATACCTGACCAGCCCGAACTTGAATCAGATTACTTGGGTTGTTACGAAGTCAAATTGACATTTTATGCACCCGGTGCTACTTCTTACGAAATCTATTATGATACTGACCCCGGTGTTCCTTACAATGGTACCGGATTACCCCAGGGTAATTCCCCGATAATATTAAATGGCAACACTCATTCAATTACACTTACAGACCTTTCATCAAATCAATATTATTTTTTTAATGTAAGGGGCAGGAACAGCACAGGATACAGCATATATGCTGTTGAAGAATACGAGATTATTCCTATCGAAGAAAGAGTTTGTGGCGGCGTTGTGTCAGTCGATGAATGTGTATCAGAATCCCTTGTAATACTTGATATTTCAAATGTGAATATGGATGACTACGGCACTGTGTTCATTGACCTGATAAAAGGGACAGAAATGGCTACTTATTCTGGGTCAATAAGCGGTAGTTCCATTGACTTGACATCATTGGATCAAAGCATGACTTTTAGTTCCAGTTCAGATAACGTTCAAATTGAAGAAGGCAACACTTACACGGTGAGGATGCGCTACCCACTACAAGGGATTTATGAAATGCAGGAAGCCAGTTTTGAAGTTTCGAATTCATTGTTGTGCGAAAGAAGTTCACCAGATAGGTTTAAAGAAGATGTAATTGATGAATCATTGCAAATGGAATTTGACATTACCCCCAATCCAGCCAGTTCGGTAGCTATCGCCAAGGTGAGTATTCCATATATAGAAGCAAATGTTGACTTAAGGGTAATAGGCCAACTGGGACAGGTATTGCAGGATCATGTTCTCAACACGAATGAAACAGAAATAAGTTTGGATATTTCTGGCCTCCCCCCCGGATTGTATTTTGTCCAATTGAGGCTGGACAACGAACCTTCTGAAACCCAACGGTTGGTGATTTCAAGATGACCAAATTATGCATGAACGGCCCCCTGTGTAATACACAGGGGGGCTAAAAACATTCTGACATGAAACTACATATCAACCATCTATTATTCCTGATTGTTTTTTCTGCGAACCCTTCTTTCTCACAGGTCGGCTATTTTGTGATTTCCAATCCAGATACAGCATATTCAGGGCTAGACCTTATTTACAAAGTTGGATTCCATGTGCTTGGCAATGCATGGAGTTTCAATCCTCCGTACAACGGCATACCAATCGAGGGGGAATATTCATTTGGAAATGCCTGTTTTTTCATTGGCAATGATGGAGTAATTGAACACCGGAAATATTTCGATAATAATGAAACATTCCCAAGTCAAGAGGGCATTGGGAGGGTTCCTGGAACATTTTTCTTTTCATCGGACGACAGTGATAATTTCATCTTGCCATACACAAAACATTTTGGGATTGTTCAATGTGAGGACACTTTACAGGGCAGGCTGACAGACAGGTTCGGCATGATAGAAACCGATTTCGAAAATGGTGACTATTCGATAATCGACACACTCTACAATTTGGCGGGACTGTGCGAAAGCCTATTTCCAATCGGATATTACATAGTAAGCGACAGCTTTTTAATGGTGCTTAAAGACAATTATGACGATATGTCCATTACTTTTAATTGGTACGATTTCCAATTGAACCTGCTATCTGAAACACAAAAGACCTTATTTACATTTGAAGCCACGACAACAGGTACAGCAGTTGACGAATCTGGGAACCTTATTCTTCCTGGCAGGGATGTCACGGATGAAAACACCATGGCGCTGTTCAAAGTATCACAGACTGGCGATAGCCTTACGAAAAAAAATGTTTTAAGTTCAACCCATCCGTTCACCTCCCTTGCGATTGCAGGCAAGCAAGATTCTGACATTTTGGTCGCTGCATATCGGTATAATATGGACTATTCCGAGACTGAATATTTCCTTTTTTGTTTTGATGAAGAACTGAATGAGAAATGGCGTAAGCAATTTCCTTCTAATATCAAGGCAATTACCGCCTTGGATGAAGGACAAGGTTATTTGGTTGTCTCTATGCCCACTTCCGGCCAGCCTTCGCCATTTAGTGTTAGCTTTTTAAATGGTGAAGGAGAGCTGATTTCATCAGAGCAATATGGGGAAGAAAACGACATTCCCGAAAAAATAAAAATAATAGATGATTCCCTTTTCGCAGTTATTGGGACGAAGTTCATAGGATATCAAAATTCAACAATTGGAAACCCATACGCGTCGATATTCGTCTCGGTAGATACGATTCAAAAACTAATTATTTCAAAAGTTCAGGAAAATGTGGGCAGAGATATTCAAATGGAAATCTATCCCAATCCAACCACAGGTGTATTGAAAATCTGCCTTCCCGAAGGAAATCTTTCCCAGGTTCAGCTTTTTGATATTCATGGAAAACTGCTTTTACAAAAATCAGCGGATCACCAAACCATTCAGCTTGAAACCGTGGAATTCCCCAACGGCATTTACATTTTAAATCTCTTTCTACAGGATGGCCGACAACTTTCCCAACGGATCGTGATCGCACATTGAGGGAGGTTATCCTGTAATATTTTCCGTCTGCGTGGATCTGCGAGATCTGCGGGAAATAAAAAATACCGCAAATCGATGCAGATTTATCAGTTTTTAATTCGTGTAATTCGTGTAAATTTGCGTCCTTTTCATATTCGGTTTTCCCAACTGTATATTTGTCTGTTTAGCCAATATCCAAAAATAACTTCACCATGCTTTTTCAACAAACCACTTTAAATTGTAAAGGTAAGCTACTGGACTTGTCAACGCCGCTGGTGATGGGCATTTTGAACGTAACACCAGATTCTTTTTACGATGGCGGGCGGCTGGATTCCGATAAAAAAATATTGACACAAACGGAAAAAATGATCCGGGAGGGTGCAGCCATCATCGATGTCGGCGGCGTTTCAACGAGACCGGGCGCATTGGCGATCAGCCTTGAAGAGGAATTGGAAAGAACGATCCCGGTTATCCGTATGCTGCACAAGGAATTTCCCGAAACGGTGCTTTCGATCGATACGTTTCGCTCCGCAGTAGCGGAAGCTGCTTTTGAGCACGGAGCGTCGATCATCAACGATATTTCAGCCGGCAGCTTCGATGAAAAAATGTTTTCCGTAGTCGGAAAGCTGGGATTGCCTTATGTGTTGATGCATATACAGGGAAGTCCCGAAAACATGCAAAAAAATCCGGAGTATGAAAATGTCGTTGAAGAAGTACTGGGTTTTATGATCGCGAAGATAGCAGAATTGCGAAATGCCGGTGTCAAAGACATCATCATCGATCCGGGATTCGGCTTTGGAAAAACGGTAACACACAACTTTGAATTACTCAAAAACCTGCACGTTTTCAAAATTCTGGAATTGCCCATCCTGGTTGGAATTTCGAGGAAGTCAATGATCTGCAAAGTGTTGAATGTCAACCCGGAAAATGCTTTGAACGGCACCACTGCATTACATATCGTCGCCTTGCAGCAGGGTACAAAGATTATCAGGGCGCACGATGTAAAAGAAGCTTTGCAGACGATCCGGCTTTTTCAACAACTTGAAGCCCTGTAAAATATTACCACCTTATCTTTCAAATACTTATCTTTACCGACAGTTTTTAAAATCAATTTTACCACTTTGGAACACCTTTCAGAGAATACGATCAAAAAAGCTGCTCTCCGGTTCTTCAATGCTCATTACAAGTTTCGTCCACGCAGCGGTAAGGCAACTTCCTCGCTCGACATCGAAACCAGCGACGGCATCATTGTGGACGGTTCCCTGTCGTTTTTGCAGGAAGATGGAACTACTTTTACCGCAACTTATGAAGCCACTTCCGCCGAATCAAAAGGTGAAGTGATCTTTAAAATCCAATCCAAACTTTTATTGTGGGACAGCCTGGCTGTGGCTTTTTTGATTACAAGCATGGTAGCCAGCTACGGATTTTACTTCGATTATTTCACTGTAAAACAAATCGGCTGGGCGGGAAGCCTCAGCTTGCTGACCCTCGTTTTCGCACTTTCGTTTTTGTTTTATCAACACTTTTTCAAAAACCTGAAAAGGTACCGGTATATCTATGCAGTTGAGCAATTCAAAAGGTATCACGCCGACGAACAGTGGATCGCTTTGGGCGAAGATGTTTTTGCAGAAGCCACCGATCCGGAATTGCAGGAATTGAAAGCGCAATGCGTCATCAACGGTTTCGGACTCATAATGATAGACCACGACCTGGAAACGACGATTCTCATCACGCCGTCGAGGCAGCAGGTTTCTGATAAAAAAAGAAGCGCTTTAAACCTTTCGGATCGTGAGGTGGCAATCCGGCGCAGCCCGTTTCAACAATTCCAAACCTGGTGGGACGGTG
>CAZKDA010000256.1:0-6151 GCA_964551455.1 uncultured Saprospiraceae bacterium | reverse complement strand
TCGGTCACATCCACCTCAACGAAAGAAGTCACGTGTGGAGAGGTGTGTTTCGACATTACCATGTGCTCTGCAATGATGCGGCGCATCCTGTCCATTTCAACGATTTCTACATTGCCATTGAGGCTTTGCGTCACCGGAGTTGCCGGAGCGGAAACGCTCTCTTTAGGACTTTGTACGGCAGGGGTGCTTCGATTTGAAAGGTAAGCCAGTATGTCTTTTTTCGTTACCCTTCCGTCTTTGCCGGAGCCGGGTACGGTTTCCAATTCTGATATTCCGATGTTTTCCTTTTTAGCGATATTCCTGACGAGCGGCGAATAAAAACGACTACCGGAAGTACTTTTAGAAGGCATGGCAACCGCAGATTCCGCATGAGCCAGCGCGGGGACTTTTTCGGGTTCGGCAGATTTGGCAATGGTTGTTTCCTGGTTTACGCCATTGGTGACAGAAGCTTCTTTAACGGCCGGTTGAGACGGAGCCGATACATCCTCGCCTTCGGTAGCGATCAGCGCGATCACTTTCCCGATCTCAACCGTGTCATCAACATTGTAAAATATTTTGGATATAACCCCGCTTGCCGGAGAAGGCACTTCCGAGTCCACTTTGTCAGTAGCAATTTCTAGAATTGTTTCATCAGCCTCGACGGAATCTCCGACCTGTTTCACCCACTTCAGTATGGTCGCTTCCATAATACTTTCTCCCATTTTCGGCATGATCAGTTCTACTTGTGCCATATTTCGCTTGTTATTCGTTTTTTTAATGACTCCTATGCGGAGGATACTGTTTATGGTTTTTTTTATTAAAGGTTGGTTATAATGATGTTAATGGTGTTAACCGGAAATTTCAGGTTCTGTTGAAATGCCTGATTGCAAAATTGAAATAGGTTGAAATTTCGCCCTGAAAAGTTTCCGCTCGCCAGTTCCATCAACCCATTAGCAAAACTTAAAATTTATAGTGCTTTTAAAGGCACACAAAATTACAGGAATTATTGTTCTAATAAAAATTTTCGGATCATATTCAAAGCATGTACGGTGGCGTACTCTATATTTTTGAGGCGGTTTTTGCCCAATTGCAATTTTTCGGTGTGAATCCGCCACCGGTCTCCGATGGCCAGCCAGATCGTACCTACAGGTTTTTCAGGAGTCCCGCCGGTCGGGCCGGCAATACCGGATACGGAAAGCGCAACATCCGCCCTGGTCTTTTTCATTACACCATTGACCATTTCAATGACAGTTGCTTCGCTCACTGCGCCATAATTTTCGATTGTGACGGGCAAGACATCCAGCATCTGCATTTTTAGTTCGTTGGCGTAAGCGACTATGCTTCCTTTAAAATACTCCGATGAGCCTGCAATGCTCGTTATCTTGTGAGCAATGAAGCCGCCCGTACAACTTTCCGCAGTAGCAAGGGTCAGCTTTTTTTCTATCAACAGTTTGCCGACCACTTCTTCAAGCGTCTCATGGTCGTAGCCGAAAATAAATTCGGGAATGATCTTCTTCAAATCGTTAACCGCTTTGTCGAGCAGCGAATTCAGCTTTTGCTCATCGTTTCCTTTAGCGGTCAATCGCAGCCTTACCTGCCCTAGTCCGGGCAAATAAGCCAGCCGTATCTCCGGAGGCAGATTATTTTCAAAATCTTCGATCTGCATGGCTATGCGGGATTCACCTTCGCCAACCGTGAGGATAGTGCGGTGAGCGATGGGCATGGTGGTAAACCGGTTTTTCAGGCGGGGCAAAACACCTGTGCTCATGACATATTCCATTTCGTAAGGCACACCGGGCATCGACACGAGCACTTTACCTTTTTCATCAAACCACATACCTGGCGCAGATCCCATCTTGTTTTCAAGAATGGTGACATTTTCGGGCAGGTAGCATTGCAAGCGATGTGCTTCCACGGGAACCTTTCCCATTCGCTCAAACATCTTGAGGATGTGATCGTAAGTGGGCTGATGAAAGAACAATTCGACTCCGTAAAACTCCGCAATGGCTTTTGTGGTAATATCGTCTTTTGTGGGGCCGAGGCCGCCGGTCATGAGCACAAGATCGACTTTTTCAAAGGCTTCCTTTATTGCGGAAATAATGGCCTCATTCGAATCCGAAACCGACATCATTTCCAATATTCCAACCCCCTGGAGGTTGAGTTCGCGGGCGATCCATGACGAGTTGGTATCGACCACCTGGCCGATCAATATTTCATCTCCGATGGTCAAAACAATAGCTTGCATTTGTCGCAAATATTAAGGCAACAAAGTTAGATTTTGGAATTACATTTTCTATCTATTTTCATAAAAACTTTATTTCCTTGAGGGAGTATGAGCGTGGCAGGCCACCCTGTTCGACGATGAGTTTTCCGGATGGTTCCAGGCCGGTGATCCTGCCTTGAAAAACTTTCTGGGTATCGGTTCGCTGATACATTGAAGGTTGGCCGAAGCGGTACAGGTTTTCGAGGTATTCCTGTTGGGGTAGAGCATACCGGCCGCTTCGAAGTCGCAGGTATTGCTTTTCGATATCCTCACAAAGAAGCCCAATGAGCAGATTGATATCGCTTTCTTTTCCGGTTTCGATCTTTAGGGAGGTCGGATTGGGAATATCTTCCCGGAAAAGAATTTGGTTTACATTAATGCCGATGCCGGCAATGCTGGATTGAAAAGCGGTGTTGGTCAGGGTGTTTTGAATGAGTATTCCTGCAATTTTTTTCTCATTGACCAAAATATCGTTGGGCCATTTGATCTTTACGCCGGAAGGAATAAACCTTGAAACGAAACCAAAGACAGCGAGCGAAATGGCCTGGTTGAGTAAAAACTGATCTCTGACGGGCAGAAAGACCGGGTATAAAATCACACTGATGGCGATGTTTTTGCCGGGTTCGCTGAACCAGTTGCTGCCGACCTGGCCCCGTCCGGCGGTTTGGTTGAGGGTAGAAACGACAGTACCTTCGCTTGGTTTATTTTTTGATAAAAGGTTTAAAGCATAAGTATTCGTCGATTCCGTTTCCTCCAGATGCAGCAAAACTTTTCCAATGAAAAGGGTGTTATTGTTAATATTCAATCGCTAATATTTTAGTAGCTTTGAGGCCTCAACAGGCAATAAAAATCCAAAAATAAGGATCATTTTTTTACAAAATATTAAAACATCATTTGAGTTCACAAAAAGACGTAAGACAACAACCTTTAACCACCGAGCAATTAAACGATTTGATTGTTGACAGTATTCAGGATATCAAAGGCAAAAAAATTGTAAAGCTCGATTTGCGGCATCTCGACGATGCTCCCACCGAATTCTTCATAATATGCGAAGGGGATTCAAATACTCAGGTAAAGGCAATTTCGGATAATATTTACCGGCGACTAAAAGATGAAGCAGGATTGTTGCCGTCTCATTACGAAGGGCAACAACATGCCTTTTGGATTTTACTGGATTACTTCGAGACGGTAGTCCACGTTTTTTATCGCGAAACCAGAGCATTTTATGAATTGGAAGACCTCTGGGGCGATGCAATTTTTACACAATACGAATAAGTTAGATACAAGACATCAGACATCAGACATCAGACATCAGACACCAAAACACCAAGACACCAATACTTTGACCAGGAAAACCGATGCAAACGCCAAAATTAACCGATAGCTGCAAACGATAATCGATTTGAAGCGTTTAGAGAGAAAATAATCATTGTGAATTGTATTAAGCAGAATTAATGGAAAATAACAATCAAGAAAACAAAAAAAATAACACGCCTAAATTCAGTTCTTATTGGATTTACGGACTACTGGCTTTGTTCCTGCTGGCTTTGAATTTTTACAACATGTCCACTCCCAGTAATGATCCGCTCAACTGGGGGAAGTTTGCCCAAATGGTAAGGAACCAGGATATTGCCAAACTGGAAGTGATCAATAAAGAATACGCCACGATCTACATCAAAGAAGACCGGTTGCACAAATATCCCAATGCATCGATCAGCAATTTCAATACTTCCCGCCCGCATTTTGTATTCCAACTGGGCGCCCTGGAAAGTTTTGAAGACAACCTCCGGCAGCTTCAGGATGAAGAAGGCGTTAAGGAAGCAGAAAGGCTTTATCCCATCTATGAAACCCGCCAAAACTGGCTGGCTCCCATTTTGAGTTGGGTACTGCCCATTGCCATCATTATCGCGATTTGGATTTTCATCATGCGACGTGTCAGCGGAGGAGCAGGCGGCCCCGGCTCGCAGATATTCAATATCGGCAAATCCAAAGCAACCCTTTTTGACAACGGCGCCAAAGTAAATATTACTTTCGAAGACGTCGCCGGGCTTGATGAAGCAAAGGAAGAAGTCATGGAGGTTGTAGATTTTCTGAAACAACCAAAAAAATATACTTCCCTCGGTGGAAAGATACCGAAAGGAGTTTTGCTCGTCGGCCCTCCGGGAACCGGAAAGACACTGCTCGCCAAAGCTGTTGCAGGAGAAGCAGGGGTACCTTTCTTCTCTATCTCCGGCTCTGATTTCGTTGAAATGTTTGTCGGCGTTGGGGCTTCACGGGTAAGAGACCTTTTCAAACAGGCACGTGAAAAAGCGCCGTGTATCGTATTTATCGACGAGATCGACGCCATTGGCCGAGCACGAGGTAAAGGCGCCTTCCAGGGAGGAAACGATGAACGTGAAAACACACTCAACCAATTGCTCGTGGAAATGGATGGTTTCAGTACCGACAAAGGAGTGATCCTCATGGCTGCAACCAACAGGCCGGATGTACTCGACAGCGCTTTGCTCCGACCAGGGCGGTTCGACCGGCAGATCGGCATCGACCACCCCGATATAAAAGGCAGAGAAGCCATTTTTAAAGTACATTTAAAACATATCAAAACTGCTGAAGAAGTCAACCCCACTACGCTGGCTGAAATGACGCCGGGTTTTGCAGGCGCTGATATTGCGAACGTTTGCAACGAAGCAGCCCTGATCGCAGCCCGAAGGAACAAAAACAATGTGCAGATGGAAGACTTTAACTCCGCACTTGATCGCGTGATCGGAGGTTTGGAAAAGAAGAACAAGATCATTTCCCCCGAAGAGAAAAAGATCATTGCGTACCACGAAGCCGGGCATGCTATCTGCGGTTGGTACCTCAAGCACGCTTCACCGCTCGTAAAAGTAACGATCGTGCCGCGTGGTATCGGAACACTGGGGTATGCTCAATATTTGCCAAAAGAAGAACACATTACCCGAACCGAAGCATTGCTCGACAGGATGTGCATGACCTTCGGCGGCAGGGCTGCCGAATATGTTGTTTTTAACAAAATTTCTACCGGCGCCCAAAGTGATCTCGATCAGGTGACCAAGATGGCTTACAGCATGATCTCTGTATTCGGAATGAATAAAAAGGTCGGAAACATATCTTTCTATGGCATGCAGGATCAGTTTCACAAACCCTACTCTGATGAAACGGCAACCCTGATCGACGACGAGGTGAGGAAATTGATAGAATCGCAATACAAGAGAGCTATCGCCTTGCTCAAAGAAAAGCGGAATGAATTGGAAATACTGGCTAATTCGTTGTTGGAAAACGAAGTGCTGCTCAAATCTGATGTCGAGCGGCTCATCGGCCCGCGGCCAAGCGATGCCCTCTCTCCGGAGGAAATTGAAGCAGAAGCCAAAAATGTAGTTGAAAAAGGTACATCTTCAAGCGATCAGCCTAAAGGCGGCGCGAAAAAGAAAAGCGAGGAGTGAGAGAGGTTTTTCTTCAAGTACTAACTCATATAGAATTCCGATCGGATTTTTGTCAAAGAACCAAAACTTTAATGGAACAGATGGAATAGCCCTCCCGCCTTTTTATCATTCCTTCCGACATCAGTATGGTGAATAAGCAACTCAATTCTGACCAACTTTTCCAATATTTCAACGCCTTTGATATATGCCTGCCATGCTTTTGACGGGACAGGTATGTGCTGCAACAAGTTCCTCAAAGCTGGATTATTTTACCCCGACCCCGTCGGGGTATGCGGTACCGCTTGCTTTCAACCTTTGTTCAAAGACAATGAATATATCGAACAAATTTTTTAATCGTTACTAAAAAAGAGTGTTGCAAACATTACAAATTTTATTTATGTTTGTATTGCTATGAAAACTGCTTACTAAAGCTAAAAACAGAAACCAGTGGTTTTTTGATTTGAGTGTGCTA
>CAZKDA010000255.1:0-6189 GCA_964551455.1 uncultured Saprospiraceae bacterium | reverse complement strand
ACCGGCCAACAACAAGCACGATATATATTGGCGGAAGGTCAATCATCATTTACGCTGGATATCAGCCGTGTCCCTGCCGGTATGTATTTTTACAAGATCAGTCGCAAAGGTCGTAGCTTACAGAATGGGAAGCTAATAATCATGAAATAATAAAGCAAGCTACAATATCGCCAGCGTCACCCCATCCCCACCCTCGTTTTGCTCCGGGTGGCGGATTTCATGGATGGCAGAATATTCCCTGAGCTTTGCTTTCACGGCGTTTCGAAGTACGCCGTTTCCTTTACCGTGGATAATTTTCAGTTGAGTAGCATTGGACATCAGCGCTTTGTCCACAAAATTCTCCAGAAGTTTCAAGGCATCTTCTTTGGTCAGGCCCCGAAGGTCGATCTTCGATTCAAAATCGGCGATGTGGCTGAGGTCGGTGGCGATGCTTTTTTCAGAACGAATGTCCAACGGTTCGTTGGCATGAACGAGGTCTTTGACCCTGGCAGTCATTTTCATCAGCCCCATCAACACAATGGCTTTGCCCTTTTCAATGGAATCGACCTTGCCGGAGGCTCCGCCGGTTCGTAAGCGGACAAAATCGCCGGGACGGATATCTTTGTCATTTTTTTCAGCAGCGGGATGGTAATAGATTTCTTCTTTCAGACCTTTGACCTCTTCGTTTAGCAATTGCCGTTTTTCCCGCACTTTGGCGGCGAGGATTTTGGCCTTTTCAAGATTTTTCTCTTCGCGGATCTCCCGGATCAGGTTTTCGAATTCCTTGTTGTCACGCATGGATTGCTGCAAGGAGCTTTCCTTGCTTTCCAGTTTCAGCTTTTTGCGTTTAAACTCCAGGTCGCGCGAAAGGTGGTCATAGCTTTTAATGAGCTTTTCGAGCTTTTTCTCCCTTTCTTTCATATCAGCCAGCTTGTCTTCCAGTTCCTTTTTTTCCCGCTGGAGATCGATCAGGAGTTCCTCAACGGCTTTTTCTTTTTTCCCGGTTTTGTGTTTTGCGTAGTTCAGCACCTTTTTATTCAGCCCGCTTTTTTCGGCAATTTCAAAAGCGTAGCTGCTTCCCGGGCGTCCGATCATAAGTTCAAAAGTAGGCGAAAGGTTTTCGTTGTCGAATGCCATCGAACCGTTGACAATTCCTTTAGCTTTGAAAGCGAACATTTTAAGGTTGGAATAATGTGTCGTGATCAGTCCGAAAACTTTTTTGAAATTGAACTCTCTCAGGAGCGATTCTGCAATGGCGCCACCGGTTTTGGGATCGGTGCCGGAACCAAACTCGTCGATCAGGATCAATGAATTTTCATCCGCATGGTCTAAAAATATTTTCATGTTTCTCAACCGCGAACTGTAGGTGCTCAAGTCATCATCAAGCGATTGCTGGTCACCGATATCCGCAAATATTTTTGTAAAAATGCCGAACTCGGATTCCGGGCTGCAAGGCACCAGCATTCCGGCCTGGATCATGAGCTGTTGCAAACCCACAGATTTCATGGCCACGGATTTTCCGCCGGCATTGGGGCCGCTCAACACCAGGATACGATTGCCATCATGCAGCGCCAGATCGAAATGGATAGTTTTTTTGTTTTGGCTGCTGTTTTTCAACAACAGCAATGGATGATAGGCTTTGTAAAAACCAAAACCAGATTTGGGATGGATTTTAGGCATATCCGCGTCCATTTGCATAGCCAATTTTGCTTTTGCCCGGATCAGATCCAATCGGGCAACAATCTCCTGGTAAACGGAAATATCTTCAACGAAAGGACGAATAGCCGCGCTCAATGCTTTGAGGATCCGATAGATCTCCCGCTTTTCTTCCTGCTCCAGGTCGAAGAGGTCGTTGTTGATCTCGATAACGGGTTCCGGCTCGATGAAAACGGTTTTCCCGGTTGCAGATTCGTCGTGGATGATCCCGCGTATTTTTCTTTTGTGTTCCGCAGGTACGGTAAGCACGCGCCGCCCGTTTCTGAAACTTTCAACCGTATCGCTCAACCAGTCATTTTTTTTGTAAAGATTGATCAGCAGCCGAAATTGTTTGTCCAACTCTTTGTTTTTGGAATTGATCCTTTTGCGGATCTGCAACAATTCAGGCGAGGCGTCCGGGAGAATATCGCCGTTTTCATCGATCACCTTTTCGATGGATTCGATCAGGCTTTTTTCAAACTTAACCGGTTGAAAAATTTCGTAAAGCGCGGGGTAGATCAGCTTCCGTTCTTTGTTGAAAAAACGGATGGCATCTTTCATAATTATTAAAATAACATGGATGCGCTGAATGCCTTCCACCGGGAGTACAAAATCCTGAATAGCCAGCATTTTAAGGTCTTCGCTGACATCCTCATAGCTGATCAAGGGAAGGTGATCATTTTCCCGAAAAGTCGTTGTGTATTCTTTTACTTCCTGCAAAAGATGGGTTATCGCGGCACAATCAGTGTGTAAAACGGGATTTGCGGCTGCTTTTGCTCCGAGGGTTCCAAGGCATTCTTTTTGGAGCAGATCGATCACTTTGTCAAATTCCAGCTTCTCAAAAAGATCATTGGGTTCCAACTGTATCATCAGGAAAGAATATTTTTTTCAAAAATTGCCCGCAAGTTGCAGAATTTCGGTTAAAGAAACAATCTGCCGGAGATTGAGTTCAACTGCTCCCGGTATTGAAAGAGTCAGAGTACCGAATTACAAAAGTCTCGTTACCTTTGAACTTTGCAAAACATAATTAAAATGCCCGGAAATTCATTTGGACATACCTTCAGGATCACGACTTTCGGCGAATCGCATGGCCCGGCTATCGGGGTCATCATTGACGGCTGCCCGGCGGGGTTAGTCATCGACGAAGATTTTATCCAAAGTGAGCTGGATCGCAGGCGCCCCGGCCAGTCAACGATCGTTACACAAAGAAAGGAGCAGGATCAGGTTCAAATCTTTTCAGGTGTTTTTAATGGAACTACAACCGGCTCGCCGCTTTGCATGGTTATTTTCAACAAAGATGCTCGCTCCAAAGATTACAGCCATATCGCTGATAAATTCCGGCCTTCACATGCAGACTTTACATATCATGCAAAATACGGGCATCGCGACTACCGCGGCGGCGGAAGGGCATCTGCACGAGAAACCGCAGCGAGGGTGGCCGCCGGCGCCGTTGCCAAGTTGATCCTGAAATCTGAAAATGTAAATATCCGGGCTTATGTCAGCCAGGTTGGAACCATAAAAACTGAAACGCCTTACCAAAACCTCGACCTTTCGAAAATCGAAAACAATGAAGTTCGCTGCCCCGACGAGCCGGTAGCTCAACAAATGATCGCGCATATTAAAGCGGTGAAAAAAGCCGGCGATACGGTGGGCGGTGCGGTGACCTGTGTGATCCGGAATTGCCCTGCGGGTCTGGGTGAACCGGTTTTTGATAAGCTTCAGGCTGACTTAGCCAAGGCGATGCTGAGCATCAATGCCTGCAAGGGTTTCGAGTATGGAAGCGGTTTTGGCAGTATCGAAATGCGTGGCTCTGAACACAACGACGAATTTTACAACGACTCCGGGAAGATCAAAACCCGGACGAATCATTCGGGTGGTATCCAGGGCGGCATTTCCAATGGTATGGACATCTTTTTCAAAGTGGCATTCAAGCCGGTGGCTACCATTGTTGCGGCGCAATCATCTGTTGATGAAAGCGGCAACGAGGTAGTCGTTTCCGGCAAAGGCCGCCATGATCCCTGCGTTGTTCCCAGAGCGGTGCCGATCGTAGAAGCAATGGCCGCTTTGGTCTTGGCTGACCATTTGCTCCGGCAGAGGATGGTAAAGTAACCACAAAAAACACAAAGAAGGCACGGAGGTTTTAAAGTATTACTTTTTTCGACACAAATTGACGCAAATCTCCACAAACAAAAATTAATTTTTTTGAATTTGTGAAAATTTGTGTCCTTTCCAGATCCTTTGAATAAATTTTATCCTGACAACAGGTTTAAGTAAAATGAATCTTACCTTTTCAAAAACCATTTTGTTTAAATTGCAGGCAAAAATCAAATATGACTCGTTTTCAAAGTTTTTTACTCCTGCTGTTTTTCATGGTCATATCCACGGGGATATTTCAATCCTGTAAAGGTCCGAAACCTGCCCAAACTGATACTTCCACGACATACCGTATCGCCTTTTACAACGTCGAAAACCTATTCGACACCCTTGACCACACCACAAATGCAGACGACGATTTCACTCCTGAAGGTAGAAACCAGTGGAATACCGAACGCTATTTTAAAAAGATCAACCAACTGAGTAAAGTAGTGGCCGCCATGGAATTTCCCAGTATTCTGGGATTGTGCGAGATAGAAAACGATACTGTATTAAGCGATTTTATAAAAAATCCAGCTTTGAAGCCACACGGATACGAATTGATCCATTTCCAGTCGCCGGACGAAAGAGGCATCGACAATGCACTGATCTACAAAAAAGATCACTTTAAGGTGCTCGAATCTAGCTACATCCGGATCGAATTACCCAAAGATGTCGAGGAAGATCATACCAGAGATATAATCTATGTCAAAGGAAAATTGGCTGGTGATACGGAACTTCATGTATTTGTCAATCATTGGCCATCTCGCCGAGGAGGCGTTGAGGCCAGCGAACCGAAGCGCATACTGGCAGCGGAGTATTTGAGAAAAGCCGTCGATGAGATTTTTTCAACGACACCTGAAGACCACATTATTATCATGGGCGATTTCAATGATGAAACCGACAACCGAAGCGTAAAAGAAGTTTTAGGCGCACACACCAATTTTGAGCAGATACAGGAAAAATCATTGTATAATTGTATGGCCGATCCGGATCGAAAAGGCTTGGGTACTTACAATTACAGAGGCGATTGGAACATGATGGATCAGATAATTGTTTCCACCACCCTTTTGGAGCCGGATTCAAAAATCAAAGCTTTTAACGCCACGATTTTTTTTCAAGAATGGATGATGTACAATGATCCGAAATATGGTTTTGTGCCAAACAAAACTTACGGAGGCCCGAATTATTATGGTGGGTTCAGCGATCATTTGCCTGTTTTCATTGATTTGATCATTACCAATTAATTATTAACAAATTACATTTTTTTATGAAATTGACTTTTCGCCCATGTACCAAAAAGGATTTGAAGGAACTTGTGAGTGTTGCAAGAAGCACCTTTTATCATGCTTTTATCGCTGACAATACACCCGAAAACATGCGGCTCTACCTCGATACCACTTTCAACAACACTACGATTTCGGAAGAATTGAAGCTGGAAAATACGGAATTCCATTTTGCATATCTGATGGATAATGTGCTCGCCGGTTATTTCAAATTGAACCGCGGTGCCGCACAAAAAGGAATCCACGATCCGGACGCAATTCAGTTGGAAAGGCTCTATGTACTCAAAGAATTTCAAAGAAAAAAACTGGGACAACAGATGCTTCAAAAAATCCTCGAAATCGCCAGAGCTTCAGGAGCCAAATACATCTGGCTGGGCGTCTGGGAGAAAAACATCCCGGCAATCCGTTTTTATGAAAGAAATGGATTTGTTAAATTCAGTGATCAGGATTTTATGATGGGAACCGAAAAACAAACTGACCACCTGATGAAACGCAATCTGTGATCTTTGAAAACGAGGAAGGAAAACGGGGATGGTCCCGACCTGCGGTGCGGGACAAGTTGGGGATAATCACACCTGCGGTGCGATGGGGATAGTTGGGGAATTCATACAATCTACCTATTTCCGCATACCGTCTTAAAGTCTAAATGAAATAACACAATGACTTATGGTCTAAAATATTGGATAACCTTAGTGCCTAATGCTTGCAGCTTTACACAGTTTGAGTCTTAGTGGCCTCACTTTTTCAATGAGTAAACAAGAATGCTACAAAGACACTAAGACACAAAGAGTTTGGTACAAGTTTGAATGTTAATACATCTAAAGTCTATTGTCTGATGTCTATTGTCTAAAGTCTGATGTCTAACCACCATCTTTCTTCTTGTCTTTACCAAAAAAACTGTTTATAAAATCGCCCACACTTTCATATTCTCTTTGTACACTGAAACCCATGCCTGTTTTATTCCTTCGCCCTTCCAGGGTTTCATCGGAAAGTTGATAAAAGCTGACTTTGAATCGCCGGTTTTTAGTCAGGTAATACTCAAGCACCACATCTCCGGTGAAATATGACGAACCCTGGTCAACATAACTTCCACCCA
>CAZKDA010000254.1:0-6234 GCA_964551455.1 uncultured Saprospiraceae bacterium | reverse complement strand
TCAATTTGAACTCCATTTTTTTACCACCTTGCCACTTTTTTGTAGCACACTCAATCCACATCAACCTGGTTACGGAGAATATCTTCCATTGTTTCCCGCTTTCGGATCAGGTAATCTTTGCCTTCATGAACCAAAACTTCGGCAGGGCGAAAACGGGAATTGTAATTCGACGCCATTGAAAAACAATAAGCCCCGGCATTGAAAAAACACAGCACATCGCCCTCATGGATCTCCTGAATCCTGCGGTTGACACCAAAAGTATCGGTTTCACATATATAACCGACTACCGTGTAAATGCGCTTTCGCGCTTCCGGTTTTGAGAGGTTTACGATCTGATGGTAAGCATTGTAAAACATTGGGCGGATGAAGTGGTTCAAGCCCGAATCCACGCCCGCAAACATGGTGGAGGTAGTTTGTTTTATAACATTGACGCTGACCATAAAATAACCGGCTTCGCTGACCAGATACTTTCCCGGCTCGAACATCAGCGTCAGGTCTTTTCCGTAACTTTTGCAAAATTCATTGAAACGCACTGACAACTTTTCACCCAAATCGTCAATGTCAGTTTCGATATCATCGGGTTTGTACGAAACCTTAAAACCGCTCCCGAAATCAATATATTCCAGGTTTTCAAAATCCATCGCCGCCTGGAATAATATCTCGGCTCCTCGCAGGAAAACTTCTGCATCGAGAATGTCCGATCCGGTGTGCATGTGCAAACCTTCGACGGTCAGTTCGGTGGCTTCGGCGATGCGCAGCACATGAGGCAACTGGTGGATAGAAATTCCAAATTTCGAATCGATATGACCCACTGAAGTTTTTGAAGTACCTCCGGCCATGATGTGCGGGTTGATGCGAACGCACACGGGGATATTATTGTGGGTTTGGCCAAACTGTTCCAAAATAGAAATATTGTCGATATTGATCTTTACACCAAGCCCCACCGCCAGTTCAATCTCTTCGAGCGAAACACAATTCGGGGTATAAATAATGTCCTCCGGGTTGAATCCTGCTTGAATTCCCAGCCAGACCTCCTGGATGGAAACCGTGTCCAATCCGGCGCCCAGTTGTTTGAAATATTTTAAAATGTTGATATTCGTGGAAGCCTTACAGGCATAATTGATCTTGAGCTTTTTTACATTGAAAGCATTGATGAGCCGGTTGAACTGCCGCTTCATAATTTCACTATCATAGACATATAGCGGCGTGTCGTATTTTTTACAGAGTTCTAGCGGATTGACGCCATTGGAAAGCTCGTACCTTTGGTTTACAATTTTCATCTTAGGGTTGTTTTTAATAATGCCTGCAAAGATAGGCTTTTGATGTTTTTTTATCGGACTTTTATTGCCGCGAAGTCATAATTTTTTTGTATGATACACCAAAATCATGATTGATGTCATCTTTTCACCGGTTGCTTTTTTTACAGTAAGACAACACTATTTTAAATAGATTGAACGTAACTTAAGAAAACGTAGCCCAATTCTGGCATCAAACTGAAAGCTACCTAAGTGACAGAAAAAGAACTCATAGAAGGTTGCCGGCAAAACGATCGGAAAGCACAAAAAATGTTGTATGATCTGCATTCGCCCATCATGTTCGGCGTATGTATGCGATATGTCAAAAATCGCGAAGATGCTGAAGATGTGATGATCGCGGGATTTTTTAAAGCCATGACCAATATCCACCAGTTCAAAGGAGCAGGGAGTTTTCAGGGCTGGATACGCCGGATCATGGTCAACGAATCGCTGATGTTTTTGCGAAAGCAACACAATTTTAAAATGACTGTTGAGGTGAATAATATCGAAATTAAGTCGCAGGTTTCCGTCGAAGATGAATTGTCTGCGCAGGATATCCTGAACCTTCTCGACAAATTGCCAACCGGTTACCGCACGGTTTTCAATTTATACGTCCTGGAAGGTTACAAACATCGCGAGATCGCCGAACTCCTCGATATCAGCATCAATACCTCAAAGTCGCAGCTCATTTTGGCAAAGCAAAGGCTACAGAGCCTGGTTAAACAAAACCAACTACCGGGAGTTGGGTGAGATGCAGAGTGAGAGTGAGAGTGAGAGTGAGAGTGAGAGGTAAACAGGAAACAGACTAGCAACTTCTAACCAGCAACTAGCAACTAAAAAAAACTTTGAAACTGAATTAAAGAAATGAAACCGCAAAAAGACATATTCGATCTCTTCAGGGAAAGCGAGCACAAGCTGAATCCCAAGCCTTCGGAGGAGGCATGGGAACGGCTTGAAAGCCGGCTGGATCAGCATAAAAAACGGAGCCTGAGATCGATCTACCGCATGTTATCAATTGCCGCAGCAGTTGTAATACTGGTTGCATCAGTTTCTGTGATCGGTTTTTTCCTCAATCCCGGAGCGGGAGATCAATCGACATTTAACTTAACTTCCGCCGGGTTTTCCATAGAAGAATTGCAGGTGGAAACCACACCAAAAGAAAACCTGAATCAAATTGCCGCTTACCATAAAAAATTTGCAAACCTCCGCACCAATCTCATCCACGAAGGAAACGTAAACAAAAAACTGGTGGCCAGAACTGATAACCCGGTTTTGGAAAACCGGCGCATGTCGATCTCCGGACTTCGTGAATCGGCCATCGCTGAATCCTCGCGGCCTTCATCTGCAAAAGATGATTCAATGCCACCCCAGTTGGAGGATGAATCTTCCGAAGTGGAAGAATTGGCAGTTGCCACGCCCTCCAAAACGCATGCTTTCGATTCGGTTTATGCAGGCCATGATGAAATGGACGAGGTGGTTGGTTACGGTAATATCGCTGAAACCGACCAGGTTCAACCCGAAATTGCAATGACTGAAGAGACCATCGAACGCACTCCCGAAACTGCTTACAACAGGGCGCAACAAACGATACCTTCGGCAGAACAAGCAAACCGCGCAAAAACGACTTCAAAACCGAAAAGAAAAGAATCGATGGCTGCCGCAGATGACAAGGCTCCCGCTTCCGGCATCAGCCAGTTTCAGTGGCTGACCGGCAAATGGCAGGGCAATGTTAATAATAATGTTTCGGTTGAGCAATGGAGCCAAATCAATGACAAAACGCTGGAAGGCAAAGGTTTTTTGATGATAAACAACCAACCGGTTTTCACCGAAAACATGAAGATACAGGAGATTGACGGCACAGTCTATTTCATCGCCGACCTCAACGGCACCGGGAATCTGATGCATTATCCGCTTGTTTCCAACGATGGCTTTAAAGCCGTTTTTGAAAATGATTCGATTGAATTTCCCAAGCAGGTAGTGCTACAACGTATCAATTCTTCCAACTTTTCTACGATCTACCAAAATACCCAACCCGGCTCAATTGACGAATCGCAGCAAAATTATTTTCAAAACCGCAATGTTATCCAAAAGGAGCAGGTGGTACGCAACCTCAGCAGAGTAGGGGATTAGAAGGTTTAGTGGTAAGTGGTAAGTGGTAAGTGATTAGTGGTTATGAACTGTTTTAAGTTAATATTTCCTAACAACTTACAACTTACAACTAACCACTGTTAGGGTCACTTAAACGGATGCCTCGGCTCCCAGTCCTGATCCGGGCGAAGATAATTCAACAGGGGTTTTACAAATTTGTTTGAAAACGGATTGCGGTGACGCATGTAGCAGAACATTTCATGGGCTTCTGCTCCGACTGAACTTTTAATAGCCATTGCCGTTCGTGCAAAGACGATTTGTTCAGCGCCCGATTCAATCCCGATGCGCACCATATCAAAAAGCATGTTGAGGTAAATTTGCAGGTCGAGGTTGTGATTTGGTTCAAAGCCCAGAAAATGCGCTTCCAGTTCTCTGCCATTGAGGAAGGTTGTAAAAAATCCAATGAGCTTTCCATCCAGGTAATATCCGAAAAGGCGGAAACGCTTCGGAAACTGTTTCTTCAGGCCGAGTAAGTATTTTTCATTCAGGTTGACCATGTTGAAACCCGAATTGGAAGCGATATTCAGGTAAAGCTGGTAGAGTTTTCCAAGGTTCTCCCGGATCATTTCCAGATCAAACTCCCGCTTTTCCACACCATCGGCCTTTTTGAATGCCCGCCGCATGCGCACCCTGTATTTGGAATGTAACGAATCCGAGTAATCATCAAACGTTTTCCACTCCGGCCAGATATCCATGATCATGCTGGGTTGAACGGTAAATTCGTTATGGCCGAGCGGGATCAGTTTTCGGGAAAAAGGGAGACGATCCTGCGGGAAATCCTTTATCAAAGTTCCGGAGAGTTTTTCACCCTGCTTTTCCAGGAGTTCCATTCCAGATTCCAGCGCCTCATTCAGCAATAAAATTTCATTTTCTTTCTTTACAAATTTTGGATCGAAATAAAACCCATGTTGCCCCGTAAGCATCAGGCTTCCGTTCACCAAAATATTAAACTCAACCTGGCTGCTCACCAACCCGCGCAGGAACCGGAGGAAAGTACTAAAAAAACACGGGTAGGTTTTGGTTTCATCCTGCGGGAGGCTTTTGTCTGCTTTGAAATACTGGATCTGCCCGGTGGCAATCCCAACCGGCTGATTTTTTTTATAAAAGAAAAAATAGCAGAATTTCATGCCCTTCGGAGGATTCGTTTCAACGACTTTAAGGTATTCCTTTTGTAAAAAAAGGTTGGGTTGGGAAGCCGCAAACATCCAGTTGTCTTCCGGCGCTTCGTCCACCGATCGAAACATGGAAATGCGAATACCGGTATCATTAAGCAATTTTTTCCCTGCGCTCGAAGGGCTGACACAGGGTTTGATTTTTTGGTGCATATTTTCGCGACGGGTCATAGTTTTTGGTAAACAGCGTCACCCGATTATTTGTTTCATTCCGAAAAGGCCAATTCGTTCAATTTGTAAAGCATCATTCAACTTTCAACAAGTTTTGGCGGATCGTTTCCATCGCATATTTTTCATCCTGCCAGCGGATCAACGATATTTTTCCCAAGCCTTTATAATTCAGAAACCAGTTTTGAATGATGTTTTGCGCCATGTTATAATTGATCAGTAAATGTTCAAAATTGGTCGCCTGGATGATCCGTTTGGCCGGGTCAGCCGGAACGCCGATGATCTTTGTTTCCATATAGCCACTTTCCTCCAGCACAAGCGCAGCGATCGGGATCATTTCCAGCACAGTACCGGCAGGCAGATTTTCCGAAATCACGAGTGCGCTCAATGTTTTGCCTCCGTCGCCGGATTCTGTTTTCAGCTCTGTTGAAGGAATAAATCCGTAATTGCCGGGAAGCGGAAGAAAATCTATGAGTGGTTCAATCTTTTCAGCGGGTTCAAATTCGCCGGTAATCTTGTTGAATTCATTTTTACGGCTGGTGCCGGCAGGTATTTCGATGACCACATTTACTCCATTTTCACCAAAAGCAGGCAGAGACAACGGATCGGTTTGCTTTTCAGGTTTACAAGCGCTCAACAGGAACAGTAAAAGGGCAAAGTTGCTTAAAATAACTATCTTCATCATTTTTTCTTGATGCGCTAAAGGTAAAGAAATACTTCATTCAACGGATGCTTTTTCCGTTCTTGGCAGTTTGTGTTTTGAAAACGCAAAGCGTTGATTAGTTTTACCTGGAATTTGCAATATTGTTTAAAATAAATGTAACTATTCAGCATTCCCGGTCGACCCGCTCGATTGCTTCATGCGGGCGGGAGCCTGAAAAATCATTAGCTTTTTAAAAAAGTCTGAGATTTGCGTTTTATTGAACCACAAAAGGACACAAAAGGACACAAAAGCTTTTTATTTTTCTATTGTTCCCTTTTGTTTCTTTTGTGGTTTACATTTACGAACCATCCCACTTTTAAGGGTTTATAGAAATTGCTAAATAGTTACAAAATAAATTAAATCACAATTTGATGAGCGACCAATTTCATTTCAACAAAGATGACTTAAAAAATTTTGGGAAGATCACTGAATGGCAGGAAGAATACGGCAAAAAGTTCTTCGATTACTACGAATCCGTTTTCCGCGAAGGAGCGCTTACCGAACGCGAAAAAGCCTTGATCGCGCTGGCTGTGGCGCACACCATTCAGTGTCCGTATTGCATCGACGCCTATTCCAGCGCTTGCCTGGTAAAGGGCGCCGATGAAGAGCAGATGATGGAGGCCGTTCATGTGGCGGCAGCGATCAAGAGCGGCACCACCCTCGTGTATGCCACGCAAATGATGAATCATGTAAAAAAAATGTCGATGTAACGGGTGTTTACACATTTATGGGAGGTTCTAAAAATTCA
>CAZKDA010000253.1:0-6306 GCA_964551455.1 uncultured Saprospiraceae bacterium | reverse complement strand
AATTTTTAAATGTTTTAAGTTTCTGTAATTTTATACTGCTTCCGGGGTCGAAAACGGGGATATGGGGATAGTTACGGCCGATGGCAGTGACGGAGATAGTTGGGGATTAAATCACCTATCATCCCAGGCGTCAGGTCAACCGGACGCCTATACCCAATCATCCCCATCTCCTGTAGCTTGCCCGCCATTTGCTATCTAAAATCTTCCAAATGATACAAAAAAAGTACACCACGAACAATCTTTTCAACGTTTTTTTTCAGTCGCTTGAATAAATGATGGATGCCGTGTAACTATTCACCCCGACAAAAGTGTCGGGGCTAAAGAAGCATTCTAATTTTAAAGATAACGTGAAATATTTACCGCATCATTCTTGTCGGGGTTAGTTATTAATTCGTTTTCAATTCGTGAATTAGTGGCTTTAGTTTTTTTCCATTTTTTCGCAGGAAAAGTAGGACATCTCGGTTTTGACACCCCGACACCCGCCCGCCCGCCTCGATCGGTGGGCTGATGTCTGGACTGAATAGTTACGATACCGTTACATATAGCAAAGCGTTTCATCGTTCAAAGGTTGCGGATTTGCCGAAGCATAGCATATTATTTGTAACCCAAAGGGAAAATATTCTATGCCGCACAATGGTTTATCACCTGACAAGTTTAAACTACAAAAACACTTCAATGAAACATTACAATTTTTTTACACTCTTATTCATGCTGACCTTTTGCTGGCCGCTTTTAGCGCAAAACCAGCAGATCAAAAAAGCCGATAAACTGTACAAGCAGAATGAGTACTCCGAAGCCATCGCCTTGTATGAAGAGGGGCTGCGGGAGGAGCAAAGCCTATCTGCCAAAACCAACCTGGCTTATTGTTATAAGATGACTAACAAACTCAGTCACGCGGAGCAGCTTTACAGCGAAATCGTAAAAGAAGCCAAAGCTAAGCCCATTACACAATATTATTACGGAGAAATTTTAATGGGCGTTGGAAAGTACGAGGAAGCCAAAAGTTGGTTCCTGGCTTACGCAAAATCCAACCCCGATGACCATCGCGCCCTCGAAATGGTCGAAGCCTGCGAAAAAGTGAAATCCATCCGACCGCTTTTCGGGAACATTTTAGTTTCGACGTTCCCGCACAATTCAGACGCCGATGAAGCCGGTCCTGTTTTCTACCGTTCGGGGATCGTTTTTGCCTCTGACAGAGCTTCCGGCTTCCGCCCGTTGAAGAAAAAATCGGGATGGACAGGCCGCGAATTTCTGCAGATTTATTATTCCGAAGAAGATCAGGACGGTGAATTTAAAAAGCCTCAAAAGTTTTCATCACAGTTGAATGAATTGAACAAACATTGCGGGCCGCTCTCGTTTTCCAACGACGGGAATTTTGTCGTTTTTACAAAAACGGGTATGTACCCTGATAAAAGCAACACCTACAACATGCAGTTATATTTTGCGGAATCCCCCAATGGCAAAAAATGGAAAAACCCCGAATTGATCCCTTTTTGCAAAAAAGAATATAACTTCATGCACCCTGCACTTTCGCCCGATGGCAAAATGCTTTATTTCGTTTCGGATAAACCCGGAGGCGAAGGAGGAACGGATATTTATGTTTCTGAATTGGGCAAAAAAGGATGGAGCAAACCTGTAAATCTCGGAACTGAAATCAACACTTCTTTCAACGAGGGTTTTCCTTTTATCGACGCAAATGGCAGGTTGTTTTTTAGCTCCAAAGGCCACCACGGTTTTGGAGGGTTTGATATTTTCGTTACCGAAAAGGAGGAGAACGGAATGTGGTCGCAGCCTGAAAATATAGGTTCTCCGGTCAACAGTTCTTACGACGATATTTCTTTTTGCATCGATGAGTCGTTTTCGAAAGGAATGTTCTCCTCCAGCCGCGAAACCAATAATGACAACATTTATTTGTTTGGAATATCCGCTCCGGAAATTTTAACCCGAAGGTCTGAAACTTCGAAAACCGAAACCGCCGCCACAACTACTCCAAAGGTTTCCGCCTCAGATGTTTTAACCGAAAAAGGAATTCAAAATGACGAAAATAATCCTGAAAATGTCGTGAGCATTACCCAACTGGAGATCATGAACGGATCGGAAAAATCGCATCCGCAAAATGAGAGCAAACCGCTCGATAGCCCTTCCGCAACCAAAGAATTGCCGACTGCCAAAGTTATGCCGGCGCCTGCCATCTATCCATTTATCCAGATCAAGGCCTTATTGAGGAAAGGAGAGCCCTTGTCGGGAAAAACCTTTAGGATGAACAGCCTTCAGTTTGAAAAATCGCAATATGTCATCACCGATGAAATGACTTCAAACCTTAATACCCTGCTTGACATCATGAACAGATTTCCCGACCTGAAGGTAGAGGTTGACGTACATACCTCGAGCATTGGCGACGACCTTGAAAACCTCGAAGTGTCGAAAGCCAGGGCAGCAGCAATTGTAGCGTTCATGATCGAAAACGGCATTGCTGCCGGTCGTATCCAAGCAACCGGTTTTGGTGAAAAACACCTGATGAACCATTGTGCCAACGACATTCCTTGCAGCGAAAAAGATCACGAAACCAATGAACGGGTGGAGTTGTCCTTTTTTTAAGTGATCAGATATCTGATGTCTGAAATCTAACACATCTTACGGAATCAATATCCGCAAGGCTTTGGGAATGATGCCGAATTCAACGGGGGTATAACCCAAAAACTCTCCGTCAGCTTCCACTGCAATCTGGTCACTTTCCAGCGAGTACACCTGTAACTTTTTAGTCTGGAAGGTTGTGATTTTAGGGTGTTTTGCAATGGTTCCATTGTAAAAGCGGTAGGTGTTCAGGATCACCTCCGGCTTGGTGAATTTTCCGGCTATCGTGACCGCCAATTGTCCATCGTCGGGCTTCGCATGCGGAACGATCTGCATCCCGCCACCCGCATATTTGCATATTCCTACGTTGATCGTGTAAAAGTAACCGTCCTTATCCTGAGAATCGAACCGGACTTTGGCTCTTTGAAGGCGATACTCAAACAGGTACCGCATCAGCGAAACCAGGTAAAACAGCTTGGTGGAAAAAATCCCGGATTGCGCTTTGGTTTTCTCAACGACAAAGGCATCATAAGCCATTCCGGCTATGTTGGCAAAATAGCGTTTCCGGCGCTCCCCATCCTGAAAATAAGATACCGTTCCAATATCCTGGAAAGTCGTTTTCCCCTGTTTCATCATGTCGATAAACAGCTTTAAATTTCGGGGAATGCCGTGCGTTTTGATCCAGTCGTTTCCGGTGCCAATGGAGAGCAGCGCGAAAGTGATCTCCTGCGATGGGACTGCCTTTTGGCCGATGACCCCGTTGACGACTTCATTGCCGGTTCCGTCTCCACCGATAGCCAGGATTTTCCGGAAACCTTCGCCGATCGCTTTTTCAGCTAAAACACCTGCCTCACCGTTTCGCTGTGTTTTAACCAATTGGTAATCAATGCCATTCCTTTGCAGTAAAATTTCAAAATCCGGGAGTTTCCGACTAACCCTTCCTTTTCCGGCAGCGGGGTTTGCAATGATATACCATTTTTCATTGTGCATGTGGCAGCTTGGTTGAAAAACAATTTTGTCAAATTAAGATCGATGTTGGCAGAATATCCGATGTTTTTATGATCTTTAGCGCAAAAATTTAAACCATTTTCGGATTCTTAAGCCACCGGAAAATTAAACACAAAAACCCGGAAATACTTTTTGATGAATGTATTAAAG
Source organism: uncultured Saprospiraceae bacterium (assembly GCA_964551455.1). Lineage (GTDB taxonomy): Bacteria > Bacteroidota > Bacteroidia > Chitinophagales > Saprospiraceae > JAHDHW01. The sequence goes on along the minus strand of CAZKDA010000253.1, from coordinate 2,574 downwards.
ATAGAAAACGTTACAAAAACCTACGACAAAAATGTAGCTGTTGATGCCGTGAGTTTCGAAATGCCGACCGGATCGATTTTCGGGCTTTTGGGACCCAACGGAGCCGGAAAAACTTCGTTGATTCGCATTATTACCACCATCACCGGAGCAGACAGCGGCCAGGTTTATCTGAACGGCGAAAAGTTGAACAGCAAACATCCGGAACAGATCGGTTATATGCCCGAAGAGCGTGGTTTGTACAAAAAAATGAAGGTAGGTGAACATTTACTCTACCTCGCCCGGCTCAAGGGTTTGTCTAAAGATGATGCAAAAACCGAGATCCACCGCTGGCTTGAAAAGTTTGAAATAACCGACTGGTGGGACAAAAAGATCCAGGAGCTTTCAAAGGGTATGCAACAAAAGATACAGTTCATTGCCACCATCGTCCACAAACCCAGTTTACTCATCCTCGACGAACCATTTTCGGGACTGGACCCGATCAATACCAATTTGATAAAAGATGAGATCGACGAGTTGCACCGCAACGGCACGAGCATCATTTTTTCAACCCACCGCATGGAACAGGTGGAAAGAATTTGCGAATATATCGTGCTGATAAACGAAGGCCGGAATGTGCTCGAAGGCAAAGTGAAAGACATCAAAAAACAATTCAAGGAAAACATTTTCAACATCGAATACGATGGCGAAATCCCTGCCGATGTTTATGAAACGACAGCGATTGTCAATCAAAAAGACCGATCCATCACGGTAAAGCTCGAAGAAGGCGCCGATTCCAATGAGTTGCTGAAAAAGCTGATCCAGCAGGGCGTTCACATCACTGCCTTCAACGAAATTCTCCCCAGCTTGAATGAAATTTTTATCAAACAGGTCGGTAGCACCCTGAAAAACCGCAATAACGATGAATAAACTCTGGCTGATAACAAAACGAGAATACCTTACCCGTGTAACGAAGCGATCCTTCATACTGGCAACTTTTCTTACACCGCTGGCCTTTGCCCTGTTTTTTGGGATCGTCGGTTTCATTTTTTCCTACGAAAGCGGCGAAACATTCCACATCGCCATCATCGACAGGGACAATATTTTCCAAAAGCGGATCGCCAATGAAACGAACCTGGTTTTCAAATTTGAAGACCGCGAACTGGATGCGCTGAGACGCGATTTTGACAACACTTCCTACGACGGTATCATCGTCATCCCTTCACTAAAAAATATCACTTTCAAAAACTACACGATCGATTATTACTCTGATGACCAACTGGGACTGGATATCAAAATCAGTATCGAACAAAAGATCAGCAATAAGATCCGCGAGTATAAGATTGAGCAGCTCAAGCTGGACAAAAACGAGCTGGAATCTCTGAAAACTTCCGTTTCACTCAACCCCGAACCCATCCATCCCGCCGGCGTGAACGAAAGCCCCGTGACGAGTATCATGGCTGCTGCCATCGGATTCATTATGGGCATCATCATGTACATGACCGTGTTCATTTATGGCATGATGGTGATGCGGAGCGTCATGGAAGAAAAAACCAGCCGGATCGTCGAGGTGATGATCTCCTCGGTTCGTCCCTTTCAGTTGATGATGGGAAAGATCATCGGAGTAGGCGCCGTAGGGCTGACCCAGGTGGCTATTTGGGCAATTCTGATCCCTTCCTTGTATTTCCTCGTGATGCTCCTGTTCGATATCAATCCGGAGCAAATGAACACTATGGCAGGAAGCGGAGCTGAAGTGGATTCAGAGGAAATGGAAGGCATGATCGCACAGGCCATGACCGAAATCGGCAAGATAAAGTGGTGGCTGATCGTGCCGCTGTTCATTTTCTACTTTTTAGGTGGTTACTTTTTGTATTCGTCCCTTTTTGCGGCAGTAGGCTCGGCGATGAGTGATGATCTGGGCGAAGGGCAGGCGCTTACGATTCCTATCACATTGCCTGTGCTCATGGCTTTTTATATTATGTTCGTTGCAGTGAGAGCGCCACAAAGCAATCTGGCGATATGGTCATCGATCTTTCCGTTGTTCTCTCCAATAGTGATGCCGGCAAGGCTGGCCTTCAATCCACCCTGGTGGCAGATCGCCTTATCCGTGATCTTGCTTGGATTGACCTGTGTGTTTTTCGTTTGGCTGTCAGGACGGATCTATCGGGTCGGGATATTCATGTATGGCAAAAAAGCCTCTTTCAAAGAACTCGGCAAATGGCTTTTCTATAAAGGATGATGAATGTCGAAGCGTAGCGAATCCCGCTTTTTCTCGAAAAAACGGGACGATGAAATCGGGAATGAATGATGAATTCATAACCTATAAACCACGAGGCACTAAGAACCACTAAGCAAAGGGGTTGATAAACTGGAACTAAGATTTTATGTCAATACATCATAACCCTGAAACATAGAACATAAAACTGAAACCCTTGCGAGCGTATGTCATCCGAATATTCATTTTTAAAATCAAAATTAGAACACAAAAAATCATAAAAACCTGCCTGACCCCGCCTGACTGCCGTTAGGAGGGCAGGTGCGTTCGAATTCTATGTAAAATGCAAGAATAAATAAAGAAATATTTTATGCGTAATTAAA
>CAZKDA010000252.1:0-6309 GCA_964551455.1 uncultured Saprospiraceae bacterium | reverse complement strand
GTCTGCGCCGTTTTCTGTAATATATTTGTGATAAAAGCGCAGCACCGGACGATCACCTTCCACCGGGATCGTATTGCCCGGATGTCCTGCTTGTAAAATTTGCCTGGATTCCAGTTCGATATTTTCCACCCACCAACTGATAGACCCGCTTTTAGCATCAATATCTGTTCGGTGCCAATAATTAGTTGGATTGTTTGTCAGTATCGGATCTGGAAATGGAAACCAAAGGTCTTGATCTTCAATTTCCATATCATCATAAAAATGACGGATGGATATATTGTCCGGATCGGTGGATTGTCTGTACGTGAAAACGATCTCATCGAGATATTCCATTGCGCCTAGTTCGAAATTGACACTGCCACTACTAACACCTGCTTCCACAACATTGCCGGACACACTTCCGGAAATATAATCGGTTCCGTCCGGCAATTCATCTGACACAACAACTCCTGTTAAAGTTTCTTGCCTGTGGTTGGTTACAGTGATCGTGACTTCTATATCATCACCTGCCTCTATCAATGGAGTAACCGACTTACGAATTTTCAACTCCGCAATACAAGTAGGTAGCGGATCAAAGGAAGGGGTTTGGTCGCCTGCACTGGCGGAGGTTCCCTGGTCAGCGTCAATACCGCAACCTCTTCGTGCAAAAACCTCCCAGATCAAACATTGATTGGCTCCGTCGTATAGCGCCTGATCGGCAGCTAGTATCGCATTTCGGCCATCGACAAATCCTGGGCTACAGGGTTGCATCTTCATGCCATCCATCACTAATTGGATCGCCATGTTATTGCCCCCGGTTCCGGTCCATTGGTCTTCGTCAAAACCATATTCATCGACCATTGCCCAATAAAGATCCCATATCATATTATTCCAGACTTCTCCAATAGCATGTACACCCTGGTTGGTTGCAACATCGCCATAAGTAAGCGGACTTATTGACATATCAGTAGAATAACGGTGACGACGAATTCCTGTACCATCCGTTCCTTGCCTTTGCACATAAGTTCCTACACCTCTTCCGGTCGCTCCGTCATCTCCGGGTTTTACCGTTGTGATCAATGAAAAGAAATCGCTCCATCCTTCTCCCATTTGTTCGCCGTTGCCAAGACAACCCGCAGCTGAAGGCCCGCCGGTGAGGCGGTTGGAAATTCCATGTGCGAATTCATGGGCAATGATACCGTTGTCAAAATCGCCATCAAGAAAATCAGGGCCGGAGATAGTCGGAGTTTGCAGGCGGACAACCAGGCCGTTTCCGGCAAATTGACGAATGATGTCACAGTCAGATTTTCCAATCATGATGGCAGGTATCGTGACTTGAGCCCCGACAGCGCCGGCTCCCATAGTGATAGGATCGTTACCTGTACTTCCTACACCGTCGGCTTCCGGCACATTACAAACGATCACAGCAATAGCTCCTGCCTGTTGAGCTCTAAGGGCTTTGGCGCCGAATTCGCAAACACCCCGATCTATTAATGCTATTTTGCCTATCATGTCACTGGGATTTGTATATTCCTGGCATCCATCTGTTGAAGGAGCAACAATATCATCGACTTCAATGACGTCTCCCGTAACGGGAGTTGATGTGATGCTGGCGCCAAATGCTGCATCTATTGAGGTGTACTGTCCGGCTATGGAAGAGGGAGCATCTACATTGAAATTTCCACCGCCCGGGTTTGTCCATACGAACATGTTCATACTAGGGTTATTGCCATCGGGTGGCGTTCCAAAGGATGCATTGTTGGTCGTACCGTTGTCCGCATTCGCTTGTGCAAAAGCTCGAACTTCATCGCCGGCTGCCCCGCCATTGCCGTAATTGTTTGTTTGGAAATTTCCTGCTGCTTCGGTGAATCCATATAAATAAGAGAAGTCGTGCAGGATATTGTTCATATAAAACAGGTTGGTGACAGCAGCATCGACATTATCAATGGCTTCACCGTCAGCGATATATGGAAAATCAAACACAAGACCCGCTCCTCCATCGGTATCGTTACCATCTGAATTGCCGTTGCCATTTCGGTCTTCAAAAGCATAGACATTGTTCCCACGCGTAATCGTGTACTCCGGGTCCGGGTCGCCGTTGATGTCGTGCCATCCGAATGGAGAAGCCGTGGGATGTGCAGGGTCAGAAACCAATTCATGTGGGCCATGAATCGGGCTTTCCGTCGGAACCGCAAAAACGCGGTAGGTGCCAGCCATTGAAGAGTTATTTGCAGCAAGGGCTTGTTTTACAGTAGGCCTGTGTTTAATCAGTATGTTTTCCGAAACGCAGTGGTCATTATGGTTGTGATAAGCGCCTTTTTCAAAAGTGCAGCGGATGACCATATCGCGCTTTTCAATGATCTGTCCGTTGGTGGCATCGATGCTGAAATCCCACAATCCCTGGTTTCCTTCCGGCGCAATGATCATGTTCCAGGCCAGGAATATTTCATCATTCAGGTTTTTATATGTCAATTCCACTTTTACATCGAAGTTGGCGATGCCAGTTTTATCATAAGTGAATAATTTTCCATCACTTTCTTCGATGAGGCGTGGCAGATCAGCCGTGATATTCAGATCATTTAAAACTTTCTGCAAAGCCTGATCAGCACTAATGGTAGCGGATGTTGATTTGACCGCTGATTTCAGGTTTGGGAAAAACCGGTTTCCTGCAAAAAGCATTTTGCCATCGTTGGTGATGTTCAGGTTCAAAATCGCATTTTGCAAAGCGATGCCTTGATGCCTTTGCCTGAGGTAGATATGGGTAACCCCATTGTGATCGCTTCGGTACATATCCGAAATGACCATATCTGAAACATCGTCTTTGGTGAGTTTCCACTCTTTAAAGTTCTGCTCGATATGACGCAATGCGATATCTAATGGCGTCTGGGATTGAGACCACGCAAGGTTGCCGGACAGCAAAATTGCGAAAGCCAGAATTGAAGTTGTAAACTTGAATTTCATGTTGGCAAGCTGTTTTATGAATTAAAAAATGATGATTTAATTTGTCAATGTGTTAATGGGTTGATTAAGTTGATTGGGTATTAGCAAATCAACAAATTAACACATTACCAACTCCCTTCTTTCGCCAGCCTTTTGGTGAGTAAGCATACACTCATCCGCGGGGTGTGCGGTTTTAATCGGCTAAAAATAGTTAAAAAAATCAAATTTGCAGATTGTTGGAACAGTAAGAATATCTTTTCTTCCGGATGTTGCAAAGTTAGCACCCCAATAATTCCGGTTATGTCGGGTAGTTTATAAATTTAGCGAAATGAATTTGGCGGCTCTCGCAATTATTTCGATTTTGCAGTTTACATGACAATTGATAAAAAAACATTGATCTACGGGAGGCATCCGGTTTTGGACGCCATCCATTCAGGCGCTCCGCTTGATAAACTGATTTTGCAAAAGGGCGTCCAGCGCGACTTTGAAACTTTAGTCAAACAGATCGCCAGAGAACAGAGCATTCCACTGCAAATTTTGCCAAAGGAGGCACTGAACAAAATGACCAATGGCAACCATCAGGGAATCATCGGTTTTCTTTCTTTGGTGACCTATTACAAACTGGAGGATGTGCTGCCAGCCATATATGAACAATCCGAAATTCCACTGATCCTTTTGCTTGATGGCATAACCGATGTCCGCAATTTTGGTGCGATTGCACGGTCTGCGGAGATTTGCGGCGTCCAGGCTATCGTCGTTCCAAAAAAAGGTTCGGCACAGATTAATTCCGAATCGCTGAAGACTTCTGCGGGAGCGTTGTCAAGGCTGATGATCTGCCGTGAAAAAAACCTTACGGATGCAATTGATACCTTGCAGCTTTCAGGGGTGAAAGTGGTGGCCAGCGAGCTTGAGGCAGACAAGTTGGTGTACGAGTTGGATTTCAAATTACCGCTCGCAATTGTCCTGGGCGCTGAAGGAACGGGCATCAGCCCAAAGGTTTTATCAAAAGCCGATCAACGCTTTATCATTCCTCAAAAGGGCACTACTAATTCTTTCAATGTCTCCGTGGCTTGTGGCATCATTTTGTACGAGGTGATGCGGCAGCGAATGGGATAAAAAAACTCCCGGGATTGTAGAATCCGGGAGTTGGAATCAAAAAACAGCAGGATATAAAAATTAGAGAGACTATCCGTAATTGATCGGCTATCCAAGGCCTGTAACTCTTCGCGTCACTTTGAGTAATTTGTGTACTTCACCGATCTCGACAGTAAAGGGATCGAATTCTGCGTAGTTGTCGGACAACAGTTTCAGGTGAGTACAATTTTGCTGTTGGTCAAAACATCTCTGCACTCTTTTTACCCAAACGGATTGGCTGCTGACCACTGCATAAACTTCTCCGTCCTTCATTTCTTTTATGGATTCGATTGGTTTGCAGATTACCAGATCACCGGCCTGGATCGTAGGGGTCATGCTGGTTCCGTTGATATTAAAAGCGATCAAATCACCGGTCATGCCGGGTATAGCAAAGCGCTCGTGCTCTTCAAAGATATCGACACCGACTGTGTTGCTCGCGAAGGCTTCCACATTGGTGAACAGGATATTGTGCGAAAAATTAATCCCTAAGGCCGTTGCAATTTTTTCTTCCGGGCCGTGCAGATTGGGTTCATCAAAAGGCTGGCCAACCCCTTGAAACATAAATGCTTCATTCACACTGTATTTTGCACAGAGAAGCTTGGCCTGTTCATAAGTGATCTGCCTGGTGCCGTTGAGAAAGTGGTCTATGATATGCCCTTTGGTTTCCAGGTGGCCGGCAAAAGCAGTTTTGCTCTTTTGGCGATCATTTTTCACGATCTCTCCTTTTTCCACCAGTAGCTGATACACTTTTGAAAATCGCCTGTTCAGTTCCTGTCTGTTGATTTTTTGCATAATTTGAGGGGTTTGACCAGACTTGGTTTTTTCGGGTTTGTTTCAAATCAAGTGCAATATAAAACAAATATTTTTAATTCAAAATAAAATAAAACATTTTTTTTAAAATTAATTCGCGGGAAGATTTGCCGACTGGCCGCAGAGCAGTTTCCAGCCATCAGGTCGTTTGATAATAGTACCGGATTCAATGATAGAAACCAAGTGGGAATTACCTGCGGTATCTTTCATCGACCCTTTGACGATTCCAGAATAACTGGCGATATTAATTGTAAGAGGAAAAATTTGAAGCGTGTCAAAATAAAGTTCGGCCTTTTCGAAACCTGCGGCATTTGTCAGCAGAATGGTTTTCACCGAATCGAATGACAATGCAGATTGATATCCAGGAGGTACCCAAAAGAAGTCGTCGGATTGATCCAGGTATTTGAATTCTCCTGTCAAACCCTGTTCCCTGATCTCCCGGTGATAGTTATCGAACATCTGCTTTACTTCTTTGATGATGGTTTCTTTATTGAATTCAGGAGCGTTATCTACAGGTGAGCAGGCAAAAAAAGTGAGCAACAAAACACAAAAGAAATGAGGAGGGGTCATATTCTTAAAATTGGGAATGGCATTGGCACAATAGCCGGTTTTCATGGACATATCCTATTTGAAAACCACGGGTTTGCCGGAAAATAAAATTGCCCGAAAACACATGGGTCAACCGGGCAATTTCCTTATGCTCCTAAGTTATACATTACTGACGCGGCGAATGAGTTGGTACAAGCGGGTATGTTCGTTGACCTCCTCGGTGAAGGGGTCGAATTCGAGGTTGTTTGCCGAGATCATTTTCAAAGCGGTCACGTGTCCTTTTTTGTTTAATATTTTCTGAACGTATTTGAGCCAGAGTGAGCCATTATTTTTCACGGCATAGATCTCATTGTCTTTGATCTCGTGGGCGCCGTTGATCTGGCGGCAGATCACGACATCACCATCCATGATGACCGGTTCCATACTTCTACCTTCGACCGGAAATGCTACGAGGCCGCTACCGGTTACTCCGGGCAATGAGAAATACTCGTTGTCCTCTCTTGAGGAAGCGCCAACGTCAGCGCCGGAACCAGCGAATGCTTCCACACTTGTGAACAGGATGTTTCCTTTGCTTTTTGTTGGAGAAATACCGGGGGGGCCGGATTGCGGAAGGAGGTCAAAGCCAAAAGGTGTTCCGATGCCATCGACCAGGTAAGACTCGTTTACACCATAAATCCGGCAAATGGCTCTTGCATGGCGGTAATCAATAACGCGCTTATCATCTTCATTGAGGAAAGCTCTGACGATGTGACCGTAACCCCGGTTGCCCAGGATTTTTTCGGCGAAATCGCCGATCCCTTTGCCACTCCGGTCGTTCATAACGACATCGCCCCTTTCTTCCAGGAGCTTAAATACTTCGATAAATCTTTTATTGAGTTGGACCCTGTCTTCGCGTAT
>CAZKDA010000251.1:0-6345 GCA_964551455.1 uncultured Saprospiraceae bacterium | reverse complement strand
TTTTGGGGGAAGTTTTGGGGACGTGGATTACGCGAATTGTGGAATTCGTGCATTAGTGGCTTTAAATTGAGAAGCCACGAATACACGAATGGGGAATGCCACGGCTTATGATTCATTAAGGTTTGCTGGGAAGCATTAAAAAACCTCGTCCGTTCGGTGTGAGCGGGCGAGGCTTTTTTTTGTGAGGCGGGAAAATGAAAAAGGTAGAGTATGAGATTCAAATCCCCAGGTTTTTTGGAGATGAGAACATCCGGAAGCCGATCAATTATGGAACTGATCTTCTTCGGTGCTGCCTTTCATAGCTGTGGTCGAGGCGTGTTGCTGTACGGTGTTTTGAATGAAATCAAAAAACGAGGTGCCGACGAAAGATTGATGTTTAACGGCTTTGAAGCCTTCTTTTTGCAACTGAAACTCCCGCTCTTGCAATTCCGAATATCCCGCCATGCCTTTGGCTTTGTAAGCCAGCGAAAGCTCGAACATGGATGTATTCAGCGCATGGAAACCGGCGAGCGTGATAAACTGGAATTTATAACCCATCTCAGCAAGCTCCTCGCGGAAGGTCAGCATTTCGGCCTGACTTAACTTTGCCGCCCAGTTGAAAGATGGAGAGCAGTTGTAAGCCAGCAATTTGTTGGGATATTTCTCGTGGATGGCGTCGGCAAAATCTTTAGCCAATCCAATATCGGGATTGGAAGTTTCCATCCAAACCAGATCAGCAAAGGGTGCGTAAGACAAACCTCTTGAGATACATTGATCCAGACCGTTTTTTACAAAATAAAAACCTTCGGATGATCTTTTTCCCGTGATAAATTCATGATCTCTGGGATCGATATCGGAAGTAATGAGATTGGCCGCTTCGGCGTCGGTTCTGGCGATGATGAGCGTGGAAACATTTGCCACATCGGCAGCGAGCCTTGCAGCCACGAGTTTGTCAATACCTTCCTGAGTAGGCACCAATACTTTACCGCCAAGGTGACCGCATTTTTTTGCAGAAGAAAGCTGATCCTCAAAATGAGCAGCCGCAGCACCGGCTTCGATCAGCGCCCGCATCAATTCGTAAGCGTTGAGATTGCCGCCAAAACCCGCTTCGGCATCAGCGACGATAGGTACCATCCAGTCGATATTTCCATCTCCTTCAACGGATTGGATCTGGTCGCGGCGCATCAACGCGTTGTTGATCCTTTTCACCACGCTGGGCACCGAATCGGCAGGGTAAAGCGATTGGTCGGGATACATCTGTCCGGCAAGGTTGGCATCGGCGGCCACCTGCCATCCGCTCAGGTAGATGGCATCCAGCCCGGCGGTGACTTCCTGGATCGCCTGGTTTCCGGTCAGCGCACCAAGTCCGGCTACGTAGTTTTGTGTATGCAATTTGTGCCAAAGCTTTTTGGCGCCTTGCCGTGCAAGGGAAAAGTCGATGTTCACATTTCCACGCAGTTTGATAACATTGTCAGCACTGTAAGGCCTTTCAATGCCTTCCCAGCGGGGATTCGTGAGCCATTCGTAAGCGAGGTTTTGGGTTTTTATTTCTTTGCTCATTTTAGAGAATATTTTATTGAGTTGTAAAAATAGATTTGAAAGATGTCAGAAGATAGATGTCAAATGTCAGACTTCAGATTTTAGACCTGCCCGACAAGTCAGGCGGGTTTTAGATTTTAGAACCCGGATACCATAATACCATATCGTAGCGAATCCCGCTTTTTCTCGAAAAAGCGGGACGATGAAATCGGGAATACCATAATACCATAATACCATATCGCATCCCGCTGTTTTAGCGGGAGAAGATCCCGATGAAATCGGGAATACCTAAAAAAACTAAATCATTTCATAAGCCGGAATTGTCAGAAACTCGATGTAATCTTTGTCGAAAACCAGCTTTTTAAATAGCTCGACTGCATCGTCGAACCTTCCGTTTTCAAAAGCCTCTTTGCCAACATAATCCTTTATTTTTTCGATTTCTTCGGGAATCATTTGCTTAACCATTTCAGCGGTAATAGTTTTGCCATCTGTGGTTTTGGCGCCTGCGTTGATCCATTGCCACACCTGTGTCCTGGAGATTTCTGCGGTTGCGGCATCTTCCATGAGGTTGTAAATGGCGGCTGCGCCTACGCCCCTGAGCCAGCTTTCTATATAAAGAATACCTACGTTGATATTTTGGCGAAGACCAGCCTCTGTGATCGTTCCCTTTGGTACCTCCAGCAGATCGGCTGCTGTGACGCGGAGATCATTCCGTTTGTTGAAAACCTGGTTTTTGGAAGGCATGTACTCGTTGAAAATTTCCATAGCCACCTGCACCAGAGCCGGATGTGCCACCCAGGTTCCGTCGTGGCCGTTTTTCACTTCGAGTGTTTTGTCGGCCTTTACCTTGTCGATTGCGATTTGGTTGGCTTTTTCATCATTTTTAATTGGAATCTGTGCAGCCATTCCGCCCATGGCATGTACGCCCCTTCGGTGACAGGTTTGGATGACGAGTTGCGAATAAGCGCTCATAAACGGTGTGGTCATACCAACCTGTGAGCGGTCGGGCAAAATGTATCCCGGCAGGTTTTTGAATTTTTTGATGTAAGAAAAAATATAATCCCAGCGCCCGCAGTTGAGGCCGGCGGAGTGGTCGCGAAGCTCAAAGAGTATCTCGTGGAGTTCGAAAGATGCCAGGATGGTTTCAATCAGCACGGTAGCTTTGATCGTTCCCTGCGGAATATCAAGTTGATCCTGTGCAAAAACAAAGACATCGTTCCACAATCTCGCTTCGAGGTGGCTTTCCATTTTCGGTAAATAGAAATAAGGTCCGGAGCCATTTTCGATCAGGGTTTTTGCATTGTGAAAAAAGTACAAACCGAAATCGACCAGACTGCCGCTCATGGGTTCACCTTCCACGAGAAGGTGTTTTTCAGGAAGATGCCAGCCCCTTGGGCGAATCATTAGTGTGGCGGTTTTTTCGTTGAGTTTGTAGCATTTTCCGTTTGCGGGATTTTGGAAAGTGATCGTCCGGTTTATGGCATCGCGCAGGTTGATCTGCCCTTCGATGTTGTTTTTCCAGTTGGGCGTATTGCTGTCTTCAAAATCAGCCATGAACACCTTTGCGCCGGAGTTCAAAGCATTGATGATCATCTTGCGGTCAACCGGCCCGGTAATCTCCACCCTCCTGTCGAGCAGATCGGCAGGCAAAGGCGCAACCTGCCAGTCGCTTTCCCGGATAAGCTTAGTTTCCTGTAAAAAATCGGGCATTTTGCCCGAGTCGATTTCCAGTTGCCTGGCGATTCGTTTTTCGAGTAGCATTTTTCTGGTGTTGTTGAAGCGGCTGTGGAGCGCAGCAAGAAATTTCAGCGCTTCCGGGGTGAGGATCGATTTAAAATCATCGTTGAATTCACCAGCGATAGATATTCCTTTTTCCTGCGTTTGGAAAGTAGTTAAAGGAGCAGTCATAAAAAAATGTTGTTGGGATTGTGTTTCGATTAGAAAGCCAATCCTTGTGTTAAAAATAAGTTGGATAGTAATCGGGAATCAAAAGCCCCATTTTTTTGGTTGGTGTGTATTTTCAGGGCATGGCTGAATGGTAAACATTAGTTTGGAATATCAATTCCCTTGCCAGTTACAATTTCTTTCGGGCTGGTTGTTTGATTTTGAAAAAATGCACAAAAACACCGGGTCGTTATTCATGGCACAGACTAGAGGATGGCGTTATTTTGAAATTTTGTAAAATGAAATTTGCCAATAATCAAAAACTATGGTATAGAATTTGGTAATAATATGTACAGGCAATAGCTAACTGATTTTTTGAACTATTTTAATTTTTAGTTAGGACGAGCTCGGGGACATTTTCTCTGGGCTTTTTTTTGGCAATTTTTGTAACTGTTCAGCACCTGTCTGCCCCGGATGAATCGCAGGGCTGGTTAGAGTGATTCAGGTTGAAATTTAAATTACGTGCCCCCGTAACTTAAAAGTAAACGCGTCGATTATTTATGTTGAGGTACTTATCTCTCACAGAAGACACAGAACATCACAGAACTTTTAGATTGTTTCCCTTTCTGTGGAGTTCTGTGTGTTCTGTGGGCTTTTTTTATGGCAACTGTTTTTAAAAATCCCTACCTTGCCATTCCGCAAAACAAGTTTCCAATTATGATGAATATCCATGATTCCGGCCAGAAACGAGTGGTGATTGCAGGCGCCGGGTTTGGTGGTTTGACCCTCGCTCTCAAGTTGGTAAAATCAAATTTCCAAGTGGTGTTGATCGACAAAAACAACTATCACCAGTTTCAGCCGCTTTTTTACCAGGTGGCTATGTCAGGGCTTGAGCCTAGTTCCATTTCCTTCCCGCTCCGCAAAGCATTTCAAAAAAAGAAAAACATCTTTATCCGCGTCACACGTATTGAGAGTATCGACACTTCTAACAATCTGGTTCATACGCCGATTGGCGATCTTCGATACGATTATCTCGTGCTGGCTTATGGGGTTTATACCAATTATTTTGGGAACAAAAACCTGGAGGAAAAAACGATCCCGATGAAGTCGGTTTCAGAGGCGCTTTACCTTCGCAATGCCATTTTGCATGATTACGAAAAAGCGATTACAACCAATGACGGTGAATTACAACAAAGCCTGCTGGACATTGTGATCGTGGGCGGAGGGCCGACAGGCGTGGAAGTGGCAGGCGCTCTGGCTGAAATGAAAAAGTATATCCTTCCAAAAGATTATCCGGAATTGGATACTTCCGGGATCGACATTTACCTCATCCAGGGAAGCCCGGTATTGCTGGATGGCATGTCGGAAGAATCATCAAAAGCGGCTGAGAAATTCCTGAAAGACATGGGCATCAACGTCATTTTGAATCGCTTTGTAAAGGACTTTGACGGCGAACAGGTCATTATGGATGATGGCAGTGTTGTTCGCGCCAGAAAAGTGATATGGGCTGCCGGGATCATAGGAAAAAGAATCAACGGATTGCCCGACAAGATTTTTGTAAAGGGCAACCGGATCAAAGTCAATCGCTTCAGCCAGGTCGATGGTTTTGACAATGTTTTTGCCATCGGGGATATTTGTTACATGGAAGAGCCGGACTACCCGAAAGGGCATCCGCAAATGGCGCAGATCGCCATCCAACAAGCGCGGCATTTATCTAAAAATCTCAAACGCCTGGAAAGTGGAGAGGCTTTGCTGCAATTTTCTTATAAAGACCTTGGGTCGATGGCTACGATTGGGCGCAACCGTGCCGTAGTCGATCTTCCGAGGTTCAAATTTCAGGGTTTCTTTGCATGGATCGTTTGGCTGGCCGTTCATTTGTTTTCGTTGATCGGGGTGAAAAACAGGTTGTTCATTTTTATCAATTGGACCTGGAATTATTTCACTTACGACCAGTCATTGCGTGTGATGATCATTCCGAAAACAAAGAAACGAGAAGTGGAAATGGCAATAGAAAAAGAGCAATAAAAACTGGTTTTATTGCTCTTTTTTTTGACGCTGGAGCCTGAATCTGCTATTTGGTCACCAGACGGACTTCAAGGTCAAATTCATCGTAGATCGCTTTGTCGCCGAGGTTGTCAAAGAATGAATTGGAACCATAACGGACATCGAATTTGGAACGGTCAACTTTGATCGAAGCAGTTGTAACGTAAGGCTTTGAGGTGTTCTCAACTTTTGCCGCAAAGGAAATTTCATTTGTGATGCCTTTGATCGTCAGGTTACCGGTTACGTTGTAGGTATCAGAAGTATCGCCGGGTTTAACCGAAGTGGTTTCGAAAGTTGCCACGGGATTCTTTTCAACACTAAAAAAGTCATCAGATTTGAGGTGGCCTTCCAGCTTGTTTTTCGAGTTGCCGGAAAGGTCATCTACTACGATGGTGGTCATGTCAATTTCAAATTTTCCACCTTTCAAAACACCTTTTTCAAATTTCAGTTCGCCGGTTTTCATCTGGATAGTACCATGATGTTTGCCGGTTACTTTGTATCCTCTCCATACGATTGAGCTATTGGCTTTGTCAACTTTTAGCGTTTCTGATACAATAGGAAGCGTAAAACTAAATGCTGCAAATACTACCACGACTAATGATAATGCTAATGTTTTCATGAATTTATGAGTTTTAAAATGATAAAATTTATTTAAAAATATTGTTTCGACATTAAATGTATATACATTGATTTGTGTAAAAAAAATCAGCCTCTGAGCTTGTCAAGCAAATCGCTGAGCTGTTTTGCTTCGGTTTCGGAGATATTGCTCATTTTCTTTTTCATTCTGGTTTCGAGAGCGGTTGTTGCTTCGCCAACAACTTTTAAACCTTGTTCTGTGATACTCACATCAACTTTTCTTCTGTCCATTGGACATGAGGTCCGCTCTACGAGTTTTTTGGC
>CAZKDA010000250.1:0-6347 GCA_964551455.1 uncultured Saprospiraceae bacterium | reverse complement strand
CGATCATCCGGCATTCGGAACGGCTGTGATCGGCCGGATCATCGAAAGCGAAGGGTTGAAAGTAGCCATCATCCCGCAACCCAACTGGAAAGACGATCTGCGGGATTTTAAAAAACTGGGACGCCCCAGGCTGTTTTTCGGCATTTCTTCCGGTTGTATGGATCCGATGATCAACCACTATACCGCTTCCAAAAGAAAACGCTCGACAGATGCTTACACCCCCGGCGGCGCTGCCGGCTTCCGGCCTGATTATGCCACCACCGTTTACACAAAAATTCTCAAACAGCTCTTTCCCGACGTCCCGGTACTGATCGGAGGGATCGAAGCTTCGCTCAGGCGCGTGACCCATTACGACTATTGGGCAGATAAGCTGTTCCCAAATATCCTTGAAATGAGCGGTGCTGACCTCCTGGTTTACGGCATGGGCGAAATGCCGCTGCGGGAGATCATCCGGCTGCTGAAAAAAGGAGTGCCTTTTGAATCGTTGACAACGATACCGCAGACCGCTGTGCTTATCGGAAGAAACGATCCTTTGCCTTTAAACAAAAACTGGGAAACCTTAGAGTTGAATTCCCATGAGAAATGCCTGCGGGATAAACGTTCCTACGCCGCCAATTTCAAACACGTGGAGCAGGAATCCAATAAAGTGCAAGCCAGACGGCTCACGCAGGCTGTCGGCGACCATAAGCTCATCGTCAATCCGCCGTATCCACCGATGACTGAAACGGAGATCGATGCTTCATTCGATCTGCCCTATACCCGTATGCCTCATCCGAAATACGCCAAACGAGGCTCGATACCGGCTTACGAAATGATCCGTTTTTCGATCAACATGCACCGCGGATGTTTCGGCGGTTGCAGCTTTTGTACGATCTCGGCGCATCAGGGAAAATTCATTGCCAGCCGCTCTGAAGAATCTATTTTGAAAGAAGTGGAAACCGTCACCCAAATGCCTGATTTTAAAGGATACATCAGCGACCTGGGCGGGCCATCGGCCAACATGTACCGCATGAAGGGCAAAGTGCAATCCATTTGCGACCGTTGCGTCAGCCCCAGCTGCATTCACCCCGTGATTTGCAGCAACCTCGATACCAGCCACAAGCCGATGACGGAATTGTACAAAAAGGTCGATGCTCATCCTTCGGTGAAAAAAGCTTTCATCGGCAGTGGGATCCGATATGATCTTTTGGTGGATTCTTATAACAAAAACAACGACGATTCGCTGGATGAATACCTCGAGCAGGTGGTTTGCCGGTATGTCAGCGGGCGGTTGAAAGTCGCTCCCGAACATACTTCCGACGGTACCTTGAAAGTGATGCGAAAGCCTTCATTCAAATACTTCCACGAGTTTAAAAAGAAATACGATAACCTGAATAAAAAACATGGCCTCGATCAGCCGCTGATCCCTTATTTCATTTCCAGCCATCCGGGTTCCACAGAAGAAGAAATGGCCAACCTGGCCGCCGAAACCAAAGGCATGGGATTTAAGCTCGAACAGGTTCAGGATTTCACCCCAACACCTATGACCGTTGCCACGGTGATCTATTACACCGGCTTGCATCCCTACACCCTGAAGCCGGTCTATACCGCCAAATCGCCCAAAGAAAAGCGAAACCAGCATCTGTTCTTCTTCTGGCACAAACGCGAAAACCACCAGATCATCCGCGATAAGCTGAAAAGCATGGGCCGCGAAGACCTCATCGACAAACTCATCAGCGACAAGAAGAAATTCAACAAGCGGGTAGCGCTCAACGAAAGGAAGATCGTCACCGCCAAAAGAGAAGCGCGGGAAGACCGTAAAAGGTTGAAAAAAAGGAGGAGCTGAAATTTAATTGATCACCTTGATGACGGGCTTCAAAATATAACCGCCGTTGCCCTGTTCCACTACAGATTCTTCCGCATCAAAATCGATCAGCAGATTGAAAACATCCACATTGGAAATGTCAGCGTGTACATTGATCTTTAATCCTGATTGTTGAGCGCTTGGTGTTTTTAGTTCGTGCAAAACGCTATCCACCATGATCGAATTTTCGTTTGATTTATCCAATGTATATCGTTATCACCTTTTTTTAAGTGTTTGCGAATCAATTCTTTAACTACGAAAAGGCACATCATACGACTCAAACCATCTATTCACCCGCTCGCGCCACCGCTCTGAGGAGGTGTGTCAAATTCCCCTGCCTCCGACTAGAGGCCTTGATAATACTACGCACGAGCCGCAATGTGTGTCGGCACTAAGGCCGAGCGAGTGGGCCGAACTGACACGGGAATGATTCGTTTTTTTTAAGAATTGGATGGAAGTAGTATCTTCATGTTTTCAAAAAAATTAAGTTCAAAACATGAAAAAAATCACTTTTCAATTCCTCTTTGTTTTAATAACCACCTCCATCTTTGCCCAGCAAAAAGAACTGACGCTGGAAGATGCCGTTTTAAAACGGTTTACCGAATTGGGGCCGGAAAGATTAGCGGATTTGCAATGGGTGGCCGGCACTTCATTGGTGTCCTGGCAAACGAAAGACCGCGACAAAATCATTGTCCGAAAACCGGGAACGCTCTCGCCCGTTCATGAAGTACCGATAGACACGATCAATGCTGCGCTGAGCCTTGATATGAAAAAACTACCCTCGGTAAAATGGCTGGGTAGCGGCAACTTTTATTTTCAACATAAAAATACCTTTTACGCCTACAGCATTTCTTCAAAAACCGGAAAAGCGCTGCTCAAGCTGCCGGAAGATGCCAAAAACGTCGATTATCATGCAGCAACCAACGTCGCCGCTTTTACAAGAGATAATAATCTTTTTATTATCGACGGAGCTGGAAATGAAAAAGCAGTAACCGATAATGACGATCCGAACATTGTCAGCGGCCAGGAGATCGCGCGGCAGGAATTTGGCATTACCAAAGGAACGTTCTGGTCGCCCAACGGTAATTATTTAGCCTTTTATCAAAAAGATGAAACCGATGTGGCGGATTATCCGCTTTTGGACATCACCACCACCCCCGGAAGCCTGCAAACGATCAAGTACCCCATGGCCGGACAAAAAAGCCAGTACGCAAAAGCGGGCATTTATGATGTAAAAATTGACAAGGCGATCTATCTGGACGTGACCGGACCTAAAGATCAGTACCTCACCAATCTCGGCTGGGGGCCTGATGAAAAGCAAGTTTACATCGCCGTGCTCAACCGCGATCAGAATCATCTGTGGCTCAATCAATATGATGCGTCCAATGGCAAGTTTGTAAAAACGCTTTTTGAGGAAACCCATCCGAAATATGTGGAACCCGAAACGCCCGTATGGTTTTTGCCAAACAACCCAGATGAATTCATCTGGCTGAGCGAGCGCGACGGGTTTATGCACGCTTATCATTACAATACAGAAGGTGAAATGCTGGGACAGATCACCAAAGGGAAATGGGTGGTTCAGGAAATTCTGGGGCTGGATGGCAGCGGTAAAAAACTCATCGTTGCCGGAACTGACGAAAGCGGCTTAAACACCAACGCTTATTGCATCGACCTCAAAAAAAAGGAGATGGAAACCATTTCCAAAACCGAAGGTGTTCATCATTTCCAACTAAGCCCTGACGGAAAAGAGCTGATCGACGAATGGTCGGATCTGAACACCCCTCATGTTGCGAGCATCATCAATCTGAAAGGAAAAACCATAGAAACGCTGCTGACTTCCAAAAATCCTTTGTCCGATTATAAAACCGGTACCACAGAGTTGCTCCAACTCGAAGCCAAAGACGGAACTGCCCTTCATGCCCGCATGATCAAACCCAGCGATTTCGATCCTGCAAAAAAGTACAAGGTGCTGGTCTATGTTTACGGCGGACCACATGCACAGATGGTCAGTAACCGCTGGCTGGCCGGCGCTCCGCTTTGGATGCATTACATGGCAGAACAAGGTTACATCATTTTTACGCTCGATAACCGCGGCTCTGCCAATCGCGGATTCGAATTTGAAAATATTATCCACCGCCAACTGGGAATCGTAGAAGCCGAAGACCAGATGGTAGCCGTAGAATATCTTAAATCGCTTCCCTTCGTCGATGCCGGAAAAATGGCGGTTCACGGCTGGAGTTACGGCGGGTTTATGACGCTGTCGCTGATGCTGAAAACCCCGGGAGCCTTCCAGGTCGGCGTTGCCGGAGGCCCGGTGACCGACTGGAAATACTACGAAGTCATGTACGGCGAGCGTTACATGGATCGCCCGGATGAAAACCCTGAAGGTTACAAAGAATCCAGCTTGCTGAATTTTACCAAAAACCTGCAAGGTGATCTGTTGCTGATCCACGGCACATCCGATCCGATCGTGGTGATGCAGCACAACCTGGCGCTGGTCAAGCAATTCGTCGATGACGGCATCCAGGTTGATTTCTTCCCCTACCCTATGCACCCGCACAATGTGCGTGGCAAAGATCGTGTGCATTTGATGCAAAAGGTGCTGGATTATGTTGATGAGAAACTCAGGTAAATGAAATTTAAGTTACGGGGGGCACTTCAAGTGCCCCCCGTAACTTTGAAACTTTGAAGCGCCCAATGGCAAGGCAGGATCAATGGCCATGCTGTTAAATCAGATGAAGCTTGGGCAAGTTCTCTCAAATAACCTGTTTAAAAACGCACCAGCGGATCAGGTTACCGTCTTCGTTCAGTTGAAAAATGATATTTTGCTTTTTGTAAATGAGCCAGGCTCCCTGCCCCAGTTCAATGAATTTGTCTCCCCTTCCGTATTTCTTTTCAATAGCTTCGAGGCTATCGCCGATCCTGATCCCCAAAGCAGTAATCCCTTCATAATTATCATCTGTCAAGTGAAAGGAAGTGTGATGCTCTTTGATCCCTTCGCTGACGTGGTTGATCAATAGTCTGGAACGGTCCAGCCGTTTAGCGATCAGCCGGACAAAATGGCTTCTGGCATGATCGAGGGTATCCCTGATATCTTTGCGGTTGATTTGGATGTCGTCGATTTTGGCGCCATCGATCATTTCTTTTCCGGAACCACTCCTTTGTGCAATATCCTCCGCTTCGCTTTTCGTATCGTTCAGAATATTTTGATTGATCGTAGCCAGATGGTTTTTGGGCGTTATTTTTAAAGCTTCTTCAAACAATTCATTCGCTTTGTCATTATTCCCTTTTACAGCTTCAATGATGCCGTTGAGGGTATAAGCATCCGTGAGCGTTTTTTCCCACAAACCCTCTGATTCTCTGGCTTTGCGTCTGGCGATAAGCGCCTCGGCAGTGGCTATGGCAAATTCTTCATCGGCCTAATCCTGACTGGTGGCATGAAGCCCCAGGAGCGTATGTACACAGCCTTTGTTGAGGTGCGAAACGGGGTAATCAGCATCGAGGTTAGCGGCTTTTTCAAAGTTTTCGATAGCCAGGTAGAGTTTTTGCAATTCGCTGTTGTCGGTTCCTCTGGCGGAAGGGGAAAGGAGACGGGATTCTACATCCAACTCCACCGGGAAGGCATATTTCACCTTTTTTTTGCTGGCATTTTTTAAAAAGGAAAGCGTGTATAAAACGCCGATGTTGTTATAAATTTCGCGGCTTTTAAAACTCGCCAGCACCCGATTATAATAAAGGAGGGCATCATCGAATTCATCCAGCGCGATGAGCAAATTTCCCATTTCAAAATGGTCGATCAAATGGCTGAGCTTTTTCTCGGATTCCGCCGCAATTTGCTTTCGCTTTTCCAGAGAAGGGTAACCAGGCGGATTTTGGGGCAAGCCAAAATCATTGTAGGTTTTATCGAGGAGTTGTTCTGTAATCCCAAAGGTATGATAGCCGGAAAGGTACGAAAGAAACCCGCCCTGTAGGTCAGCATCTTTTTCATTTTCGGCAGAAGTGAAAGCACGCATACTCTTATTGATGATGTCCATCAAGCTGTCTTTTTTGCTTTCCGGGAGGCTTTTTTCCAATATCCTAAACAGGCTGTCCTGCCGAAGCCCCTGTTCGTATTCCCAGGCGTAGTGATTGGTCACGTTGTGCCTTCCGAAAAAATGCGCCAGCTCGTGTCCCAGGTAAATGGCTAACGCGTTGAGGGAATCTTTCCCGAAAGTCGTACAAAGATCATAAGCGGCTTCTTCGATATATATTGCCCCCTTGTCATAAGAGATCATCGCCATGACAAAGCGGCGATTAGGCAGCCTTTTTACGAGGGATCAACCGGGCTTTTCGCTGCTGAGCAAACCCTGCGCTCTCTTCAGTTGGTTAAAAACGCGAGTGGCAGTTTCCATTTTATAAGCCGGGATCGCTTCGGAAATGGACTTTGCCGATGGTGGTTCCGTGCCAGAGGCCGGCGGAAAATGTACAAAGGAATAAATACAAGTCAACAGTAAAAGGGCGATTA
>CAZKDA010000249.1:0-6382 GCA_964551455.1 uncultured Saprospiraceae bacterium | reverse complement strand
CACTGAAAATTTCGGGAAAAGAAAAATCCGAAATTTATCCGTGAACAAGTATATTTATTTGAAACCTAATTTTTTAAAATAAGTTAAAATAAAAGTCATCGTCATAATACAATTCATTGAGACATATTTTTAAATTTCTAATTCATAATTTCTAAAAAAAATAAACATGAATATAGCTGTAGTCGGTACCGGATATGTTGGCCTCGTAACAGGAACCTGTTTTGCTGAAACGGGCAACAATGTCATCTGTGTTGATATAGATGCAAACAAGATCACCAGGTTGCGAAATGGTGAGATCCCCATCTTTGAGCCGGGGCTCGACCTGTTGTTTGAAAGAAACACCAAACAAGGGCGCCTCGAATTCACAACCAGCCTGCCTGATGCCGTAAAAAACGCAGAAATCATTTTCCTTGCATTGCCTACTCCTCCGGGAGAAGATGGCTCTGCTGACCTGACCTATATTCTGGGCGTTGCAGATGATTTGTCCAAGATCATCAAAGATTACAAGGTGATCATCGACAAAAGCACGGTTCCCGTAGGAACTGCCGAGAAGGTACATGCCCGCCTGGCAAAAAACCTGGACGAAAGCCTGTTCGACGTAGTTTCCAACCCTGAGTTTTTACGGGAAGGCGTAGCTGTCGAGGATTTTATGAAGCCCGACCGCGTGGTCATCGGCACCAGCTCGGAGAAGGCCCAAAAGATCATGAAACAGCTTTACGATCCGTTTGTAAGGCAAGGGAATCCTGTGATATTCATGGATGAGCGCTCTGCTGAGATGACAAAATACGTTGCCAACTCATACCTCGCTGCGCGAATTTCGTTTATGAACGAAATCGCCAACCTGTGTGAAAAAGTAGGCGCCAACGTGGATATGGTGCGCAGCGGTATGGGAAGCGACAGCCGTATCGGCAAAAGATTCCTGTTTCCGGGTGTAGGTTATGGCGGAAGCTGCTTCCCCAAAGACGTACAGGCGCTGTACAAAACCGCCGGAGAAAATAACTATGATTTTAAGATCCTCAACTCTGTCATGGAGGTCAACCAAATTCAGAAAACAGTACTTTCCGGGAAAATCAAAAAACATTTCGACGGAAATCTCCAGGGCAAAACTATCGCGATCTGGGGGCTTGCCTTCAAACCAAATACCGACGACATCCGCGAGGCGCCTGCCTTGTATATCATTGATGAATTACTCGCAGCCGGTGCGCGTATCCAGGCTTTCGATCCCGAGGCGATGAAAAATGTAGCCGCGATTTACGGCGACCGCATCAAGCTGGTTTCCAACCAATACGAAGCGCTCGAAAACGCTGACGCTTTGGCGATTATCACCGAGTGGAGCATCTTCCGGACTCCAGATTTTGAAAAGGTATTCTCTCTGCTCAGAAACAGAACGATCTTCGATGGACGAAACCTCTACGATCTCGACAAGATGGAGGAAATGAATGTTCATTACGAAAGCATCGGCAGAAACATCGTAGGAGCTACAGCCCCGCTCGTTGAAAACGGGATGACAAGGGCAAAACATTAAGCAAGATGTCAGAGACAAGACTTCAGATCGAATCCCGCTTTTTTCAAGAAAAAGCGGGACGATAAAGTCGGGACTTAAGACGTCCGAGCTTGACAACATTATTTTCAACCGATTTGTAAATCGCTGAAATACACCCGCAAAGTTTTAACAAAAATTATTCTCTCGAAGCCAGTCTGTATTACAGACTGGTTTTTTTATTTGAAAACAAACTGTCAATGTGAAGTCAAAGTAGTAAATTTGATCGTGTTGCGAAGTAATCCCGGTGGGGAAATATCGTTATTTACCAAAATATCACCTTAATTTATGAGATCATTATTCTTTTTTAGCCTGCTCCTTGTTTTTTCCTGCAAAAGCAAACTGGAAACCATAGAAACGAAAGACGAATTCGGCTATCTGATCAAATATTCCCGTGCAAAATCAGACTACGCCAAGCAGGGGCTTTACACTAAATATTACCCTTCCGGGAATATTTACGAAGAAGCCAATTACGTCAACGATACCTTGCATGGCGAGCGGAAACTTTATTACGAAAGCGGAAAGCTCGAAATCCTGGAAACTTATGACCACGGCCAATTTTCTTCGCCCTACAAACGGTTTTTTGAAAATGGGCAAATACAACTGAACGGTTTTTATGAAAACAACAAAGGTACCGGCATCTGGACACGCTACTATCAAAATGGCAAGGTGAGAGATTGGGTCACATTGGTTGATAATAACGAATACGGTCCATTCCAGGAGTTTTATGAAAATGGCAACCTCAAAGCCGAAGGCGAATACAACGGCACCGATACCGATACCGGCTACCCGCGCGAACACGGTCTGCTGAAAATGTATGACGAATCCGGTGAACTTGTCAAACAAATGAATTGTAACCTGGGACTATGCCGAACCACCTGGACAAAAGAATCGGGCGACCCGCTACCGGAAGACTGACGACCTGGATTGTTTGCTCATCTCATCAAAAAAACAAAACACCCTGATGAATAAATATTTACTGGCCATTTTTTTTGGTTTTTTCGCTGCCCAGATTATTGCCCAGGTTCCCCTTGGCGGAAAGCAGGTCTATGAGTTTCTAAACCTTTCGCCATCCGCACGGGTGACGGCGCTCGGCGGTAATCTCATCACCGTAAAAGACGACGATGTGGCGCTTGCCCTCCAAAACCCTTCCGCGCTCAATCCTTCTGCCCACAACCAGTTGTCGTTCAACCACAATTTTCACTTGGCAGGGATCAACAATGGTTATGTTTCGTTTGGCCGCTTTGTCAAAAAATGGGATGCTACCATTCACGGCGGCATCCAGTACACCAGTTACGGCGCCTTCGACGCTGCCGATGAATTTGGGAACATCACAGGCACTTTCAAAGCAGCGGAATACGCGCTCGTGGCCGGTGCTGCCAGGCAGCTTTACGATAAATTGTCAGTCGGTGCAAACCTCAAATTTATCACTTCACAATTTGAAACTTACAATTCCATTGGTATGGTGGCCGATTTCGGCGCATTTTACCAGGATACTTCAGGGAGGTTTTCCTTTACTTTAGTGATGAAAAACGTCGGCATGCAATTTACCAAATATGGCGAAACCCGCGAGTCGGTGCCTTTTGAATTACAGGCAGGGTTATCCAACAGGTTAAAACATCTTCCTCTGCGGTTTTCCATCATTTACCACCACCTCCATCGCGGGAACATACTCTACGACGACCCCGAATCGGAAGAAGCGCCTTCCTTCCTGGGGGGCATTGAAGATCAATCCAAAAGTGAGTTCAGCGCAATTGTGGACAACCTGTTTCGACATCTGATCTTCAATGCAGAGTTTTTATTGGGTAAGAAAGAAAACTTCAGGATCCGTTTCGGCTATAGCCATTTTCATAAAAAAGAATTTTCCCTCGAAAACTATCGCAGCATCAATGGTTTTACCCTTGGATTCGGTTTCAAGGTCAATCGTTTTCGCATTGAATACGGCCGCAATTTTTATCACTACGCCGGTGGATTGAATCACCTGAGCATTTCCACTAACCTCGATGAATTCAGGCGATAGTTTTGTTTAAAATATGTTGAATCCGTACCCGTACCGGCGAACTCGCCTGACTGTCGGGCAGGATTTATTCGCCGACATTCCACTCGTTGAATCGTCGGCGAATGAATTCGCCGGTACAGATCTTGAAAATGTAAACCCCACGTCATTCCACACTCAAAACTGCTATCCTCCCCTTTGCCACTTTCGTAACAATTCACTATATTACAACACTTCAACCAATTCAATCCCACACAACATTTCACACTCAAAACTGCTCTAACCTGCTTATGAAAAAAATAATACTTTTCTCCAGTTTTATCATGCTTACCATCATATCTTTAAATTCCCAGCCTATCGACTGGGGCGCTGTCATTGACCGATATGCCGAAAAATACCAACCTCAGCAAATACCAGCATGGCTTTTCCCGATCATTTTTAAAGATGCCACCGGAGCAAGGGATACCATTTATTTTGGTTATGATGAGGAAGCGACAAATACTCTTCATGCAGATACTATGTTCAGTGAAATGTATGTGCCTGCCGATTCTTTCGAGTTTAATGCCTTTTGGTCTAAATGTCCTTCTACCCTATGTGATAGCCTTATGATTGTGGACATTAATATTATTAAAGGCATAGCTTCATATTCTATAAATTTTCGAAATGGTCTGCTACCGGTAACCATGTATTTTGACGCGACTTTTTTGTCAGATGATGTACTTCCCTTTCCCGATCAGTCGCCAAACCCAAGAGCACAGATCAATATAAAAAATGGTTGGCCAATGTCAGCATGGAGTGATCCCGGCCACACCTATCCCTGTCATTATCATTATCATTTGCTGATCACCGATAATTCTCTCCAGGGTGATTTGTGTGTATATACCGATAGCATAGAGTTTATAGCAGATCCTGATATTGTCGATTTTATTGGGGGATTTTTCTTTCAACTCCGGCCATGGACGGGGTTTATGCCTGTTTCAAATAAAGAAGTGGAAAATCGGGTAGCGCCAAAAATTTACCCCAATCCGGCAAGAGGAAGCTTTACAGTGAAAAACAGAAAGGATCAGCAGCTTTACCTTGAAATGTATAACCTGTTCGGGCAAAGGGTAAAAGCTGTCAGCTTCACCGGCGAAGTTGAGATCAATATCAGCGGTCTGCAAAAGGGGTTGTACATCCTGAGTTTCAGAACAATTAGCGGCGAGCAGTCGCTGGTAGAACGGCTGGTCGTGGAATGATCCACGCCACCATCACAAAAAAGCCATTCCGTCGCATCGGGATGGCTTTTGTATTTTTTCACTTTATTAAACAAAACCGCTAATATTGGTAACTTCGCCACCTTATTTGAGGTTACAACAAATGAGCAAACAATCAATCTCCTCGCCTACTGACACTTTAAAGATCGACGACTGCACAGCATTCAAAGCGCTTGCATTTCAATGGGCGGAGCAATTCGGAACCGTTTGTTTTTTTGACAATAATGAATATTCCGGTTACCATCATCATAGATTTGAAGGCCTGATGGCTGTCGGTGAGGAATCCGGGATTGTAAAACTTAATGGTGACAAGCTATCGGCTTTTGAAGAACTGAAAAAATTCTACGACCAAAAAAAAGACTGGCTCTTTGGTTTCTTTGCTTATGATCTGAAAAACGAAGTGGAGAATCTCGATTCCAGTAATTTTGACGGGCTTGATTTCCCGGAGATGCACTTTTTCAAGCCGCTTCACGTCATAGAAGTTTTTAAAAATCAAGTCATAATTCACAGCAAAACAGCTACTGCCGAAAAAATTTTCGAAGACATTCAAAACGGGCAATCCGCACAGCACACGCATAAAGCCACATTATTTTCCAGGCCTCTGCAAGCCCGCATCACCAGAGAAGAATATATCCGGACGGTGGCAGCTATCCGGCAGCACATCACCGAAGGGGATATTTACGAGATGAACTTCTGCCAGGAGTTTTTTTCCGAAAAAACCAATATCGATCCTTTTGAAACCTTTAATCGGCTGAGCGACCTGTCGAAAGCGCCTTTTGCTACTTTTTATAAATGGAACGACCGGTATTTGCTATGTGCCAGCCCCGAACGGTTTTTGAAAAAGGAAGGTGCACGGCTCATTTCCCAACCCATAAAAGGTACCGCACGACGCGGCCAAAACGGCAGGGATGATCTCCTGCTCGCCGAAGAATTGTTCAACAGCGAAAAAGACCGCGCCGAAAATGTGATGATCGTCGATCTGGTTCGCAACGACCTCGCCAGGAGTTGCAAACCCGGAAGCGTGCAGGTGGATGAACTGTTCGGCATCTATTGTTTTGAACAGGTTTTCCAGATGATCTCCACCGTTTCAGGGGAGTTGCGCGAGGAGGTGCATCTTGTGGATGCTATAAAAAATGCCTTCCCGATGGGTTCCATGACCGGGGCGCCGAAAGTGATGAGCATGCAATTGATCGAGCAGTACGAAAAAACGCGCCGCGGCCTGTATTCCGGCGCTGTGGGATACATCACCCCTGAAGGCGATTTTGATTTCAACGTGGTCATTCGTTCTATTTTATACAATGCTGCCAATGCGTATCTTTCCTTCCAGGTGGGCGGCGCCATTGTTTTCGATTCTGTCCCGGAAGAGGAGTACGAAGAATGCCTGCTCAAAGCGAAAGCAATGATTGAAGTGATTGAAAATGAATCTCAGGAGGCCGGAATGAAAAGTGAAAAGTGAACCCCGATCCCGCTTCATTAGCGGGAGGGCAGGCGGTGAACGGAAAACGGAGACCGGAGGCCGGAATGATGAGTTATGAATGTCGGAGCGAATCCCGCTTTTTCGAGAAAAAGCGGGACGATGAAATCGGGAACACC
>CAZKDA010000248.1:0-6450 GCA_964551455.1 uncultured Saprospiraceae bacterium | reverse complement strand
TGTATATCCTATAAGCTATTCAGTATTTTTCAAACGGGTTTAATTTTGCCGATTTCTGAAAAAATTGCAAAAAACTCGTTCCGCCAAGCACGGGGCGAGTTTTTTGTTTTCATGGAGTTTCTGATTAATGTTTTGAATAGCCGGGCTTTGTTGCTTACGTGTTAAAGATAAGGATAATTTGTGGGATTTTTTGGGGGAGGGATTTAGGGGGACGCGAATTGACGCAAATTTCACGAATTAAAAAATTCATTGTGATTCTTCATAGGAGCGATTTTTAGCCACCTATACACAAATGTACAAAAACAAGAAGGGCCTTCCGGATTCACCCGAAAGACCCTTCAGCTCAGATCATCTCTATTCTTTAATCATCTTCTTATTGTAACGCGGTAGTTGCTTCAGTTTCGAGGATAGGAGAAGTGATCCTTTCGCATCCATCGAGAGAGGTTGAAAACAGGCGCGTTTTCAATTCTCTTAGGGTATTGACTGCATTTGTCACGGTTGTGAGGCGTGTGGTTTCAGCAGAGGTGCGGTTCTTTGTACGTTCGAGGCATTCGATCTCAGTGCACATGCAATTGATGACCTCATCGATGCGTGTGTTAGCCAAAATCTGGTTTGTTTCGTAGCCGGTAACGTGGAAGCAGGTAGTGCAGGCGAAATAATCGAAATTGGCTGAGTCGATCCAACGGAAATACGTGGAAATTTCGGTGTTTGACATGCCCATTTCGCGAGCTATTTCACAGCAAATGTCAGCACAGGCAGCAGGAACGGTACAATGCCAATCTTCAACGAGTCTGCCATTAACATGACAACTGAATCCAAGATTGACGCAGTATTCGTGAACCAGGCAGCAGGCAATGTGCACAGGTGTGTACCAGGTGTTGTTGATCACATTCGTGTTGATGCAAATCGTAGGTGTAGGAACGTTGGTGACCCAGGTCATTTCAGTAGTAGAGCAGCAAGGCACTACATTCAAGGTAGTGGTTGTCGGTTTCGTGGTTGTACCCCAAGTGCCCCAGTCACATCCTTTTTCAAAAGTTTCCCAAACCTGGGTGTTCGACAATCCGTTGCAGAGCAAAAAGCGGTTGTAATTGGTACCGGTAGGGGTTGTCCAGTCAAAGTCAATTACTCTTTGTTTGAAGGCGGGGCTATTGACCACTTTTTCAAAAAGAGCGATACCTGCATTGACTTTTGCTATTTGATTTTTCGTAAAATAGCTGGTACGCGTAGAGCCAACGTTAAATTTAACATTTACCATAAATCTTAAGGTTTAATAAGTGTGAGAAAATAATTTACTATTCATACGATCAAGGCATTTTGCCTCAATGATATACCGCGATAGTCCACGAAAAAGCATTTCCTTTCGTGAAAAAATTCAAATAAGCAATGTGGTGTAGTTTCCTTTGAAGAAGAGAATAGGGCAATTACCCTTTAAGGATTGAGCAACTTTGCAGTTTTTAAGCCCTGTTCGATTTTTTTGAGATGTAGCGGAATGTCTTTTAAAGCTTCGATGGATCGGATGTGATACTTTTGAAAACTGCCATCGTTTTGAAGTGCGCGGGATGTGGCGGAATCCAGCTTTGAAAGCAAACCAATCAGTTTAATAAAGTCGGCGCTGCTCATAATTTAAGATTTTAGTTTAAACCTGTTGAGCTGGTTTTCCGTAATTCGCCTGGTTAAGGGCGATATTCTGATCTTGTTTTACTACCGGAATAAGGAAAGGTTTCAATTGTAGAAAAAAAAAATGTAAAAATTTATTTGTTCACAAATTTTTTAATAGAAAACACTTGAAAATACTGGTTTCTTAGAATTTTCAAACCCCTTCTTTTCTTTTCATAAGCGGAACATTTTTCACTACCAACTGTACGGTTTGCCGGATACGTTCTTCCAGCAACACGATCCTGCCGGATTTAAGATTTTCGAGCAACTCTTCCTGGTAATGCCTTACGGCGATCAGTTCGAGGTTGCGATCCACGATGATCTTAAAATTATCCTGCAAACTCTCGGAGAAACGCTCTACTCTGTCGTCGATGTCATTCACGCACACTGCAAAACTGATAGCTGTGTTTTGCATCATATTCACCTGGAGCCTGTGTTCGGCGATCAAATTAAACAGGTGGCTCAGGTGGTGTTCGGCGACAAACGAAAAATCCCTGGTGGAGATATACAAAAGCGCCTGGTTGGGTTCGATAGACACGATAGGCGGATAGCTGTCAACCACTTCGTCGGAGATATACGTGCCTTCCCCTTCCGGCTCGATGAATGATTTCACATACAAAGGGATGCTTTTGTTTTGGAGCGGTTTGATGGTTTTCGGGTGAATGACCTTGGCGCCGTAATAGGTCATTTCGATAGCCTCGCGGTACGATAAACGGTCGAGTTTAATAACATTGTCAAAAAGGCGCGGGTCGGCGGTCAAAACTCCCGGAACATCTTTCCAGATCGTCATGCTGTCGGCATCCAGGCAATGTGAAAATATTGCAGCGGTATAGTCCGAGCCTTCTCTTCCCAAAGTGGTGGTAAAGTTCTCAGAAGTGCTGGCGATAAAACCCTGAGTGACGATAAAACCACCCTTTTGCAAAAGCGGCGGTATCTTTTGAGAAGCATTGGCCTGAGTATCGTCCCATATCACCCAGCCTTCGCGGTAAAGATTGTCGGTGCGGATGATGTCGCGGGCGTCGAGCCATTGCGCCGGAAGGCCTATTTCGTTGAGATAAGCATGGACGATCTTCGTAGAAACCAGCTCGCCGACCGATACGATTTGATCGTACATAAAATCGTAATTCTCATGCGGCGGCTCTTCCAAAACCCATTCGATCTCAACAAAAGTATCGTTGATGATGGAATAAACCGGATGCTTTTCCCCGAATAATTCCCTGGTGATCTGGTAGTGATAATCTTTGACCTCCTGCAACAATTTTTCCGTGGAACCATCCTGGCTGACGTGTGCCTCGACTACCTTTTCCAGTGCATTGGTCGTTTTACCCATCGCGGAGATCACGATCACCAAAGGTTGATCTTTATATCCTTTCAGTATTTCAATTACATTTTTAATAGCGGGAGCGTCTTTAACAGAAGCTCCACCGAATTTGAATACCTTGAGCGGTTTTTTCATGGCAGTGTTTGTATGCTGAAAATTTTCGTGCAAATATAAACTTTCGCAGTTTGTATCATTTTATAAAATGGCGAATTATCATTTTCAATCAAAAAAAAATTAACGATCCGGGCATTTTGGAACGACATTAAAATTCCGTTACTTTTGCAAATGCTCAATTAAATATAACTCAAGTTGCGGATAATTTTAAATCCAACTGAAATCGTCCAATTTTGCATCGAAATCATAGATTTCTCACAAAATTCTCCGTTTCAATTGGATTATCCGCAACTCGGGATAAATATAATATTTTGAAAAGTGAACTATGCCACCAAAAATCGTGATCGCCGGGGGCGGAGCAGCCGGGTTTTTTGCAGCGATCACCTGCGCTGAAACCAACCCGGAGGCTGAAGTCATCATTCTCGAAAGGGGAAAGAAGGTATTGGAAAAAGTCAAAGTCTCAGGTGGCGGTCGCTGCAACGTAACCCATGCCTGTTTCGATCCGAATGAATTGATCCATTTCTATCCGCGTGGCTCGAAAGCTTTGCTCGGACCTTTTCATCACTTCTGCACCGGCGATACGGTGGAATGGTTTGAAAGCCGGGGCGTCAAAACGAAGATCGAAGCGGATGGCCGCATGTTTCCCGTAACGAATGATTCGCAAACTATCATCGATTGTCTTTTAGCCCATGCAAATTCCGCCGGAGTGAAAATCATGTTGCAAACCCGAGTTGATAAGATCGAAGCCCCTTCGGCTCAAAATGACAGATGGCAAATTTCGTTAGACGGAGATAAGATCATCGAAACGGACAAACTCATGATCGCCACCGGCAGCAATCCGAAAATCTGGCAACTCCTCGAAAAATTGGGACACACTATCGTGAGGCCGGTGCCTTCTCTTTTTACATTCAATATAAAAGATGAGCGGATACAGGGGCTGGAAGGGCTTTCTGTAAATAATGTACATGTAACCATCCCCGGCACAAAACTGGAAGCCGAAGGCCCCTTGCTGATCACCCACTGGGGAATGAGTGGCCCTGGCATCTTGAAACTCTCAGCATGGGGAGCCAAGATTTTGAACGAGCTTAATTACAACTTTTCGATCATTGTAAATTGGCTTGGTGATTGGAATATTGAAAAAACAATCCAGGTCTTGCAACAAATAAAACAGCAGATGCCGGCAAAACAGGTAGCTTCCAACCCGCAATTCCAAATACCTGCCAGGTTGTGGAAACGCTTGGTTGCAGGCAGCGGCATTGATCCTGCAACCCGATGGAGCGACCTCAGTCACCGATCAATTGCCAGTTTAGCCGAACAACTCTCTCGCTGTAGTTTTGAGGTAAAAGGAAAAAGCACCTTCAAAGAAGAATTCGTAACCGCCGGAGGAGTTGAACTGGATGAGGTGAATTTTAAAAGGTTTGAAAGCAGGATACACAAGAACCTGTTTTTTGCCGGCGAAGTGTTGGACATCGACGCCATCACCGGCGGTTTCAACTTCCAGGCAGCCTGGACAGGCGGATGGATCGCAGGAAAGGCAATGGCAGAGAAGTGAAGATATGATGCCAGTTTTTACTTTGTCAACAACCTATCGGTTGCGGTCATTCATCCGTTCAAAACTTGTTTTTATCAAATTATAAAACTATTATGTAAGTCTTAACATTTTAGAATCTGACAATCCTGTATTTTTAATTCTCGGTTTTTCCCTCATTATTTTATTCAACATCCAACAAATTAATCCTGACAAATGCGACTACTTTTTACGATTTTTATTTTTTTTATTTTATCCTGCAACAACAACTCTACTCGTCACCAGCCTGACTCCGACAAACCTTCTGCACCAGCAAAAGATGGCACTGCGCAAATGATCGATAGCCTGAAAAATATTTATCAAAATACAAACTTTCAAAACCATCCGTACAGCACAACAGAAAGCCTCGCTTGGTTGGAACTCGAACTGGAGAATAAAGGAGGTAACACTTCAGGAACAGATGCGCTTCTCTTTGCAATCAGTTTACTTAAAGCCGGACAGACGGATCGTTCAATCGAAATGTTTGAATATCTATTGGAAGCATTGCCCCATTTACAGGAGGTCAACGAAGAAACTAAACCCCTGTATGATTATTATGCCATAGCTTATATGCGAAAAGGCGAGATCGACAATTGCGTTGAAAACCATTCCGCCGAATCCTGTCTATTACCTATCCAGGGTGAAGGCGTACACGTAAACCGGACAGGTTCGCAAGCTGCTACCGAAATTTACAAAAAGATCCTGGAAAAATTTCCGGATGACATGCAAAGCAGATGGCTGCTCAATATCGCCTATATGACACTTGGAGAGCATCCGCGCAATGTGCCGAAAAAATGGCTCATTCCGGCCAGCGCTTTCACATCGGAATATGAACTGCCAAGGTTCGACAATGTTGCCCTCAATCTGGGTATTGATGTGAACAGTCTTGCCGGCGGCAGTATCACCGATGATTTTAATAATGACGGATTCATCGACATCATTACTTCTTCGTGGGGCTTGAATGACCAGATCCGATACTTTATCAATAAAGGCGACGGTAATTTCCAGGAGGCTACGCTTGAGGCCGGGTTGAAAGGAATTACAGGCGGTTTGAATATTCGACAGGCAGATTTTAACAACGACGGGCATCTGGATTTCATTCTCCTGCGAGGAGCATGGGTTCCCAAAACAGAATGGGGAATAATGCCCAATTCGTTGATCAGAAATAATGGCGACGGTACTTTTACCGATGTTACCATTGAAGCCGGATTGTATTCAATAGCGCCAACACAAACCGCCGTGTGGCTGGATTACAACCTCGATGGCTGGCTCGACCTGTTTATCGGTAATGAAAAAAGTGTTGATCAAAACAGGGGAGCCATTTTCCCTTGTGAATTTTACCACAACAACGGGGACGGTACTTTTACAAATATTGCCAATGAAACCGGCTTAGATATAATGGCTTTTGTAAAAGGAGTCGCTACAGGCGACATCAACAACGATGGTTGGCCAGACTTGTACCTCTCCACATTGAATGGTCAAAATATATTATTCATCAATAAAGGGCCGCAGGCTGGTAATCAATGGAAATTTGAAGAAATAACACACTCAGCTGGAGTTCAAAAACCAATCAACAGTTTCCCTTGCTGGTTTTTTGATTATGACAACGACGGCCTGGATGATATCTTTGTCTCATCTTATGTTATTTCCAGCGTCACTCAAACTTCTGATGTAGCAAGAGAATACCTTGGTCTGCCTTTGAATATGGAACCTCCCTGTCTCTACAAAAACAACGGCGACCTGACATTCACCGACGTTACGAAAAAAGCCAAACTTCACAGACCTTTCGGCA